>JABIVN010000136.1 GCA_018667205.1 Gammaproteobacteria bacterium
CAATAAAAGCCAGTAACAATCGAATGCTGTTGCTGTTCGTAGGCCATCAATAACTGGAAGAGAACCGAATAGCTGGTAACAAGGCTCGTAAGAATAATTACAAATCGAAATAATGCTCTGGTGTTACGATGCCTCATCAGTACCGCTAGCCTTGTAGAAAACGGTCCGAACTTAATACGCATCCATACGTGATCGCCATCCCTGCTGCGATTGTTGCTATCAGACATCGTGTTACCACTGCTTAACCGAGAGCAACAGTTTACCCAATTCCTGCCATTAACTTCTCTTTCATCGCTAAAGAATCGGACCTCAGAGGCCTGGCATGCTTGTCACTGTTGCAGACTCATTGCCTGAAGCCTTTGTGATATCCAGGTTGTAACGCATCAACAAAAGTCGCTGTCAGCAGCAAATTATAAAAGTGATTGAGCTTGACACTGCTTGGCCACAACCCACAACATAGCGGCTCTTGCAGTCTTACCACCCGGCACCTAAAAATGACTTATTGCCTTGCCATCGCGACTGATTCAGGTCTCGTATATGTTTCGGATTCCAGAACCAATGCAGGGGTTGATATGGTCAGCACCTACAGCAAGATGTATGCGTTTGGCCTACCGAAGCAGAGGCAATTTACGGTGTTGACATCCGGTAATCTTGCGACCTCACAATCCGTGATCAACCGAATCAAAAAAGACATAAAAAAGTCAGAAAATAACAATATTCTGACCATGGAGCATATGACGGAGGTCGCGGAATACCTCGGTGAAATCAGTACAGCTGAACAGGAAAAGACAGACCCAAGCGTCAATGCGCAATCCTACTTTCTGATTGGTGGACAAATACTGGATCATAAACCGGCCGTTTATATGGTGTACCCACAGGGGAATTATATTTCGACTTCATCCGACACAACCTACCTGCAAATAGGTGAGAGCAAGTATGGCAAACCGATCCTAGACAGGATCCTGACGCCTGATGTCAGCCTGGAAACGGCCGCAATGTGCGCTCTGGTATCGATGGACTCCACCATCCGCAGTAACCTGTCCGTGGGTCCACCCATTGAACTGTCTATCTACCCACGAAACTCTTTAGCGCCTGGGAAACACTACCGTTTCGAAGAAGACAGCGAGTATCTTAGGCAGTTAAAGAAAAATTGGGACCAGTCACTCAAGGATTCATTTAAAAAGCTGCCACCGGTCGCCTGGAGTGCTACCTGGGACAAAGAGACTAAAGTAAGCGGGACATCCAATGAAGGCTCGACATAACGTGACGATTATTCTTCAGGAGTGAATCGGTGTGGCGATTCAGGTAGCGATTAGACATAACACTGCGTACGAATTCGACAGACCAGTCCCAATACACCCCCATGTCGTAAGACTTCGTCCTGGCCCCCATTGCCGAACACCCATTAAAACTTACTCGTTGACGGTAGAACCCCAGAATCATTTCGTTAACTGGCAACAGGACCCCTTTGGAAACCATCTCGCACGGTTTGTATATCCCGAGAAGAGCCGATCACTCAAACTTCACGTCAAGCTCGTCGCCGAATTGGTCGCGATCAACCCGTTCGATTTCTTTCTGGAAGAATCGGTAGAAACTTTCCCTTTTAACTATGAGCCGATACTCAAAAGCGATTTGGCCCCCTACCTGAACATTAGCGAGCGTGGCAAGCAGTTGACACGCTGGATTAAAGGTATCAATCGCCAAAAAATGGCTCTCGTGCCTTTCCTGGTGGGGGTCAATCAGCATATTCAACAACACGTTGATTACGAACGCCGCATGGAAGAAGGAATCCAGTCCTGCGAGCAGACACTCACTCTAAAGCGAGGCTCGTGTCGCGACAGCGCCTGGCTATTAGTCCGAGTGCTGAGACACCTGGGGCTAGCAGCCCGTTTCGTATCTGGCTACCTGGTCCAGTTGAGCTCAGCTGACAAATCCCTCGATCGTTCCTATCAACCCGACCGTGACTTTACGGACCTTCATGCGTGGGCCGAGGTGTTCCTCCCCGGGGCCGGCTGGATTGGCCTTGACCAGACATCCGGCCTTTTTGTCGGCGAAGGGCATTTACCCTTAGCTTGCACGCCAGCACCAACAAGCGCGGCAGCCATCACGGGCGCAACCGGCATCTGTAAAACGACGCTGACTTTTTCAAATACAGTGGAACGAATTCTATAAAGCCCAAAGACCCAAAGAGCCTTCTGGAATCCAGCTCTAAGGGCAAAGAACCCAGCGCTAGGTAGCGTAGAGCGCAGAGCCTATTGTTAATCTGACCGGCATATTAGACAGCCGGTATCTTAGTAACGGCAGTGACCAAACGGCATCGTCATTTTCGATATCGCAGGGTCCTACAAAAGACGATCAATTAGGCACTCTAAGTCATCATAAAAAAACATTTAGACAAAAAAAAACCGCACTCCAGGGAGCGCGGTCTCTTTAACACTTATAGCCTAAAACACCGATATTACATGCTGTAGCTCACACCAAGCTTAATCAACCGACCATAACCACTATGATTATAAGGGTCGTAGTTCAGGTCGTTTGCAACCTGAGGTGGATCCTCGTCAGTGAAGTTAAGGACTGATAGTGACAAGGTGACGTCATCAAACATATTGTTGATGTAGTGAACGTCATGTGTCAGGTGATCATCAATATTATCAAGCGCAGGCACCGGGCTATTGGCATCTTCCATGCCATCAATATAGCGCGCCGCGTAAGTTACACGGTGAGCCTGGTTGCTCCACTTGGCAATAAACGAAGCCTTAAGCTCAGGCTTTGGCTGAAAGGGCGTGCCTTCATTCAAACGGCCGACAAAATCGTCGCCTGGCGCAAGGGTAAATCCATCGCCGGTGACAAAATCGTCTGATTTGTACTCGAACGTATAGCTACCTTCAAGACCCAGCGTCAACTCACCACCAACCACGTCGTTAAAGCTGTAATTCGCCACAAAATCGATACCCGAGGTATCGATATCTGAGCCGTTGATGACAGACCGCGTAATTCTTTCCACACCGCCGACAGAAGTCCCAGTTGGGCTCAACCGTCCTCGCAGCAAGTCACATGCAGCTGATCCGACGCCGCTACCGCCATCGGCACAGCCATTGGAACCGTATGCCGCGACGATCTGGTTAGCATTTTCGAGCTGAAGTGGGTCCTCAAAATTGAACGACCAGTAGTCCAAAGAGGCGTAGAAATTTTCATTCTGGTAAATCGCCCCAAAGTTTGTTGTCACCGCTGTTTCTGGCTCAAGATCCGGGTTGCCAACAGTATCTCCGGCCTTGAACGCTAGTGCCGCGCCAATAAACTGCAGAGACGTGCTAGTACCGCTCAGGAAACTGCTAGGTGGACCACGGAAAGTGGTTGAAACAGATCCACGCAAACTAAATTCATCCGTCAGTGTCCAGCTAAACGCGACCTTCGGGTCGATGGTGTCGCCACCATTTTTTGATCCGTAGTCCTCGTATCTGACCGCTAACTGAACGTCAAGCGCTTCTGTAATGGGCAATGCCAATTCTGCAAATACGCCATAAACATCACGGTCTGTGTTTTCCTCGTCCGTTGCCGCCAGGAACGCCAACTGACCTGCGCCTGCCGCGCCACAGTCGAGCGTCGCCGTATGGCCAAGCGTGACTGACATCGGATTATTAAAGGCACAAGGATTGATGGCACGGTTAGCAACATCTTTCACCGTGAAGTCGTACGTGTCTTTTCTATACTGGATACCTGCCGCCCAACCAACTGAACCGCCGCCAATATCCCAACGACTATCACCGGACAAAATCGCTTCAAAAACAAGCGTTTCGTTATCAGTGGCTGAACCCGTTTCAGCCGTCAACCAGTTGATCAACTCGTTAGAATTAGCAACTGAAGCGTTGTACTGAGGGTTTGTTGCACCGGTAACCGGCGAGAAGGACAAGGCATTCGAGAACGGATTGTAATACTCGCAGGGTCCTACGCCCGCAGAGCCTGTGGCTGGATCACAGCCTGCACCGCCCAAACCGTCGAAGGCAAATGCCATTCGCTCAATATACATATCGCTACCACCGATATCCCTTTCGCGCTTCGACCAGCTAAAGCTTGTATCGAATGAGATACCACTGTCGGTTTCACCGACAAGACCGAAAGAAATTCTCTTGGTCTTGGTTTTACGGTATGAAGACTCTGGCTGACCATTTCGCCCAGCGATACCAAGCATTCTTGACCAACTGCTTGCGCCCTGAACAGAGGCTGGAATGCCTGCTACTTCGTTGAATAAACCTGGGTTTTGCGCTTTCAGGTCAATCAGTCCAGGGTGAGATGCCTCAATAAAGCGATCATTACCTAGCAGAGCCTGAGGAGGATAGGACGGGGATGTTTTCCACTCTGGCATGTCCATGTCATGGTACAAGGCTTCTGCGTGGAAACTGATCTTATCGCTGATATCGTAGTTGACTTCAGCGAACACTTTGTAGCTTTCCTGCTCTTCGACCAGGTTATCAAAGAACGTGTACTGGAAACGACAGAACCCACCGCTTGAGGTACCACCTAGTAGTTCACAACCTGGATCAGGGGTCGCGCCCCCAAGTAAAGTCCTTCCACCAGCACCGTTAGAGATGCCCGGGAAAAAAGTTCCTGGATTACCAATGCTACTCCAACCACCTGGGCCAGGATTTTCAGCGAAGGGACGTAAAGCCCAGTCACGATCGCGAATTCTGAGCTCTGAACGTTCTTCGTATTCTCCAGAGATTGCAAAATGAAGCGCACCGACGCGTCGGCCGAAAATTGCCGCAACATTTGTATCGCCGTCAGAATCATCAAGGTCGGTAAAATTGCCGCTCACTTCAAAGCCTTCAAAACTGTCACGCGTGATGAAATTGACAACACCACCAATGGCATCTGAACCATAAAGCGCCGCTGCACCGTCCTTCAAGACCTCGACGCGACCGATTGCAATACTGGGAATTGCTGAAATATCGACACCGATTGTCTCGGTTGAAACGTGACGTTTGCTGTTAATCAGAACCAACGTCCTCGCTGGGCCCAAGCCACGAAGGTTAATAGCTGTCACCCCTTCTGCTGCCTGTCCGCCCCGAGTGTCAAACTGATTAGTTTCCCCAAGGTTGCCCGAGGTAACCCCAAGATTTCTCACCATCTCTATCAAAGACGGACTACCTACGTCTTCAAGGTCACTTCTGGTTAATACATCTACGGGTAATGCCGCATCTTCTGCTGTGCCTTTAATAAAAGAACCAGTGACAACGATTTCTTCCAGTGTCCCATCTTGTGCCAGGGCCGTTTGAGCCCCAAAACCAAAAATCGTCATCAAATACAAGACGGACCAAAGTGGCCCCTTCTTTCTGCAATGAATCATTTATTTCCCCCTAATTATTTGTTGGTGTCCCTCACGGAACCCTTTCTAACTAACACTAAGGAGGGCATTAATACTTGAACAGGCATAACACCTATTCTACTTCCCCCAAAGCGAGTGCGACAAATTAATGCCAGACACGCTCAGGGTCAATGGATAAATCATTTTTTTCAGGAAATCTCGCAAGGAACTGAGTCAAAACCCACCATAAAACAAGCAGGGCTGACGGTTACGAGCTAGGCGGCTTAGTTTTATTGGACCTAGCGTATCAACCACCAATAATTTACATTATTGGCGAGATTGATCAAACGTCGTTTGGGAATCAGAACCATGAATACTGATTTCCAGTGGTGATATTTCCTGAACACGAGATCTGCCGCTCTTTGGCGAAAATACTATTACTACTGCCCGCGATCACCTTGAAGGCAGGACTAAAATATCAACGCTTATTAAAAAACGACGCTTTAGGTGCCAAATAAGCTTTAGGTGTCCGGACACCATTGTTGAAGCGCTGAATATTTACCCCGGTGCCCCGCAGGACTAATCGCCGGACACTTCTTCAAACAAAATATCCAACCCAAGATTCTTGGCAACCGCATCGAGTTGCTTGTCCAGACTTTCGATGTCGACCTCGCTAGGCACTGCAACGAGCGCATCCGCGATAAAGTTTAGCTCTCCACTCATCGATGCAGGACTCACCTCGGTTTCCATTTCAAGCACATTGATGCCATAACCAACAAGTTGACTCGTGACGTCCTGTAATATGCCCGGACGATCAGGGCCGACAATATCCAACTTCATCTTTTGCGTCGCCTTGGATGGGGAGGCCTCTCTTAATGGCCTAATGATACAAGTAAGCCCCGCTAAGCCCTGAAGATCCTGGTCCAGCGCTTCAAGACAATCAGGGTTAATGAGAATTTTAGCCGTTCCCGAAAAATATCCACCAAGCCCAGACATGCGGCTTTCCTGCCAGCTTCCACCATGCTTAGCAACGACGTCCGCAATCACTCTAACGATACCTGGGCGGTCATCCCCGACAAAACTAACAATCAAACTCTCTGGCATATCACTCCAATAGCAGGCCTGTTTGTCCACACTATATTAAAATTTTTGGTTCATTTTACTTACGCTAAAGCCGTTGCGAAGGTCCGACAACCGGCGCACTCACGCTGCTATCTTAGCAACATGCCTTTCAATAACGGAACAACGAGACAAGTGCCGCACGCTCAAAACCTCATTGTCAGCATTTTCTCTGATGTGAAAAAAGGTTTACCCTAGGCACATCCGAAGCTCAAGCGATCTAAACTCATGGCAACAAATCGACGAATTCTTCTCTCCGAAATCCCAACAGGCAAACTTACCGAGGAACACTTTACCCAGGATGAAGTGGCACTTACCCCACCCGGTGAGGGTGAGGTGCTTGTCAGGACGCTCATCCTCTCGCAGGATGCTGCTAATCGCGCCTGGATGCAGGGGGCGACCTATCGAAGCGCACTCAGTTCAGGGCAGGTCATGTCGAGCGGAGGTATCGCGGAGGTCGTTGAATCAAATCACGAACGTTTCAAGATTGGACAAATCGTGTCAGGTGACCTTGGCTGGCAGGAATATGCCGTATTGCCCGGGCACCTATTGGCAGAAGTGAAAGATCACGCCGGCCCGCTTAGCCACAATTTGTCCCTGCTCGGTGTCGCGGGATTAACGGCCTATCACGGCCTGCTTAATGTCCCAGGTATTCATGCGGGTGAAGTACTGCTTGTGTCTGCCGCAGGCGGTTCAGTCGGTTCGATCGTCGGCCAAATTGGCCGAATTAAGGGTGCAAAGGTTATTGGTATTGCTGGCGGGGCAGAAAAATGCCAATGGGTAGTCGATGAGCTAGGCTTTGATGCCTGCCTAGACTATCAGGACACCAGTGCGCCACTTCGACATCAGCTTACGGCCGTCGCGCCCGATGGCGTTGACGTTTACTTCGATAATACTGGCGGTGACATACTACAAACAGCCTTGTTTGCGATGAAGATGAAGGGACGGGTTTCCTGCTGCGGCGCCGTTTCAATGTACGACGGCAAGCCCAGTGCTGGCCCCTTTGGCATACCAGGGTTGCTCGTCACCAAGCGATTAAAAATGGAAGGCTTCATCGTTTCTGACTACCGGGATCTAGATAACGATGCTTACCATGACCTTTCCATGTGGGCAAAGCAGGGTGAATTGAAGGTGGTCGAAAACATTATCGACGGCCTTGAAAATGCACCCAAAGGCTTAATTGGTTTGTTAGCCGGCGAAAACCGAGGTAAACGCATGATCCGGGTTGCCGAACCCGAGCACTAGCACCCTCTTCTTTGGTAGCACGCTGTCAAAAATCGAGCCGTAAGCGCGTGCATCAGCGCCTGTTGATGCGCCGAGCTACCACTAGAAAAATCACTAAGATGAGCATTGATACAAGAATCACCAAGATTTGTCGGCCATATGATTCACGGAGCCCATTAATGCCGACCTGAGAAACCTGCTGGTAACCCACTGGAACTGGCAACACACCGTTCTCCAGCACGTACCGATCGTAAGCCAGCGACATGATCGCCATTCGTTCTGGCATTGCATCCGCTAGGTCTTTGGTTTCACCCGGGTCGGAAACGATATTATAAAGATGCCATAGGCCATCACCGACCGGGCCCCGATTTCTAACAATTTTGTGATCGCCGCGGAACAAGGCGGCGTTCCCGCCGACTTCGTAACCAATGGCTTCATCTTCAGCATAGACTCGACCTACCTCGCCCCTGACAATGGGCATCAGATCTCGACCGATCATCGGTTCAATGGGCCGTCCACCAAAACGTCCATCCGGGGCTTTGATACCAGCCAGAGAAAGAATCGTTGGTGTGATATCCGTCACGTGAGATAAGGCATGATTCAGTTCACCTTTATTCACGACTAATTGTCCTGAAATGATTAGTGGTACTCTCAGGCCACCCTCCCCGGCATAAAACTTGTAGAAAGCGAGCGGCGAAGCAGAAGCACTGGCAAAGCTCGGACTAATTGAATTAAAGCTACCTTTTAAACCCAGCGTTTCATATTCAGTTGTATAGCCTTGATTACCCACAAAAAACTGAGCGAGGGGAGCATTCGGATCAGACGCCCCACTGACCTCGGTGCCGTTGTCGGACGTAAAAACGAACAGCGTATTATCATACTGGCCCGTCGCTTTAAGATGATCAATTAAACGTCCAATGTGGAAATCCATGGCTTCTACCATCCCGCCATAGACCGCCATTCGTTTTGCTTCGTAACGCTTTCTGTCATCGGAAAGCGTTTCCCAACTCTTCGTCGTAGACATATCTACCATTTCGGTCCCTTCACCCACGACACCAAGCTCAACCGCCCTTGCCAACCGGTCTTGCCGGAGCTGTTCCCAACCGGCGTCATAAACGCCCATGTACCGGTCGATAAACGTCTGCGGCGCTTGGACGGGGATATGCACTGCCTGGAAAGGCACATAGGCAAAAAATGGTTTGCCATCGCCACTGTTGGAATCAATGAATTCGATGGTCTTATCGATCAGAAACCGGGATGAATAAAAATCTTCTGGTAGCTCTATTGCTTCCCCATCCGCGAACCAGTTGGCCTTTTTATAAATCGGAAGATAAGGTTTTTGCTCCCAGTTATCGGCGCCAGTATCGGCCATCGCCACCGTTCTTTCGAAACCCCGGCGGCTCGGTAACTGGTGTCGCTTTTTCCCAAGATGCCATTTACCCGACATATACGTATGGTATCCCGCGCCTTCCAGCAGACTCGCGACCGTGACGACGTTGTTACCAAGCACCCCCTGGTAGCCATCAAAGTGGCTTTGTTCCGGAGGGATCGCCTCAGGGATGCTAGCGACGCCCGCCCGATGGCTGTCCACGCCCGTTAGCAACATGGCTCTGGCGGGAGCGCAACTTGCCGCCGTATGATAGTTGGTAAACCGGACGCCTTCGTTTGCTAAGGCCGCCAGAGATGGAGTCCTTATTTCACTCCCATAAGGCGCTATATCCGTGAAACCCAGGTCATCGGCCAGGATAAGGACAATATTTGGCTGTTGAGCAGCGCTGGCTGTCATTGCGCCTATACTCAGGAAAAGAATGGTCAGGACAAAAATGCGCTGGACAAAAAAAGCCGGCCGCATCAAAGCCGAAGATTTTAGGAATCTAGTGGAGGTTCGTTTCACGCGCGAGGTTTCCCACAAAGACGAATGGTTGACACCCATAATAGCGTTGTCACGATAACCTCCACCGCGATCATGCTCCCTGCAAACGCAGCGCCATGCACCAGCCAGGCAACGATACGCAAGGTAGCCGCGAGACCCAGGAGCATCATGGGTGGATAGAACCAGACTCGATTAAGTGTCGTCACCCCAACCAGGATCAACAAACCCATTGTCAGAAAAAATGCTCCCAGATCTCCGATTTGACTACTGCGACCAACACCCTCAAGCAGCGGCATGCCAACGCCGGCTGCCGCTGTAACCGGGTCAATAACCCAGCCGACACCGATGACGACAAATAGAATACCCGGCAGGGCTGCTGCGACTCTTAAGATTTTGTTGATCACTGATCTCTCCTATTAATTTTAAACTACCCTACCAGGCAGGATTCCTGAAACCTGACTTCGCCCATGCCGCTGACCCATAACTTCCCAACCGACCTAATTTTGCATCAATAGAGGGATAGTCAGGCATTATTAGCGCTAGAAATGGTAACCGCCTTCCAGATACGGCACAGCAACAAAGTAAGGCCTAATCTCCCAGAGACTACTAGCCAGTATATTATGTCCAATCACCTAATGCCTATCATTAAACATGATGCAGCTCGTTAGATATTTTCGTACACTCCAGTGTTCGCATTATATTTTAGATTGGCAGCGTTGACTTACTCTGAAAAAAACCCTCCGTCATGATTGTCAGCGGGCTTTTAGCCGCAACGATCGCCTGGCATTATCGAATGGAGATTCTTTTATCGGCGGCGCCAAAGGTCTGCAATAAACTGAAACGGATTATAGAGAACGTACTGACGAGGATGTGTCGCCGGTGAAACAGCTGGCAATGCCAAAATCCGAAATCACTATCGCTGAAGTGCTACTCACCCTAAACAATGCAGAACAAGCTGATCCACTGTGGCCCAGCTTCCTGGACTCGCCCCAACTGATTGATAAGCATGGCGGCCAGGAATACAAAGACGGTGATGAATACATCTACTGGCCAAACTAGAAAAAGGACATCTTTTGACACAACCCACTCCTCTCGACTCCGTCAGTACACTTTACGGTGCGCCATTATCACTCTACACAGGACGAGCCAGAAGTTACCTCATCAAAGCCGGCATCCCTTATCGGGAAACGATGCCTATCACTGAACACTACCTAACGAATGTCTCGCCGTTGGCTGGTGGCAGGCAAAGCATGCCTACACTGGAATTGCCGGATGGTGGTGTTATCCGAGATGGGGTGGCTATTATCGATCACTTCGAAAAACATCGCAGTCACGAGTTTTCACCGACAACACCAAAACAAAGAATCGTCAGCAGGCTGTTCGATGTTGTCGGCGCTGAGGGCTTACTTCGACCCGCTATGCACTACCGATGGGATTTTCCGGAACAAAATCTAGCGTTTTTGCAATATCATTTCCAGGCAGCCATGCCCCGAGGGCCAGGCCGCAAGGAGAGAGCAGACAAAGCGATGGACCGAATGCGCAGCGCAGGAAAGGCCTTCGGCGCTGTGCCTGAAACTTTTGAAACCATCGAAACACATTACATCGAGTTTCTAAAAATTCTTGATAGCCATTTTTTGGATCAGCCCTATTTGCTAGGAGGGAAGCCATCCGTCGCCGACTTCGGAATGCTCGCACCTTTGCACGCACACCTAGGTCGTGATCCTGGCCCGCTTTCGCTGATGCAAGCGCATGCAATCCGCGTCTTCAGATGGGTGGAACGAATGAACCGACCCGAGCTCGACGTTGGCGAATTCGAGATTCAGAATGGTCAGTATCTTGCCGCTGACGAAATCCCTGACTCTCTGGTTGATGTCTTAAAGCATATCGCCATAGATTTCGTTCCCGAAACTCAGGCTGCTGCAGCCTGCATTAACGATTGGATCAGTCAGCAGGACGATTTGGAACCGGGGACAGCCTGTCCCCGCGGCGTTGGAATGGCTAACTTTCAGCTAAGGGGCGTTACCATAAACGCACTGGCACAGCCTTTCAGGTTCTATTTGTTAAAGCGGGTCCAGGACGAATTTGAATCATTGGACAAACAACAGCAAGAAGACGTCACATCACTTCTCGACGCCTGTGACATGAATGGCCTGCTAAAAACGACACTGTCACGGGAAATCGGAAGACTAAACAATCTTGAGGTCTGGCTGTAAATCATCAAACACCGGCAGCGAAACATTTTACCGCTACCTGAAACAGCGTTAGGCAGGAATACGATCCAGTATGGTTTCAAACTGCAGGTTCTCCGCTTTATCGAAAGTTTTGTCGAGCCAGGCCTGCATCATTTGAGGTCCACGATCGGAACCCAGATCGAGCTGCCCCGTGTGAGCAGCGGGTATTATCCGATGCAGCGTTGCTAGAAGGCCCATCTCATACTGCCATCTAAGCCTTGCTGACGAAATGTTCACACCCGTGTGACTCAGCGCCACTCGATAGTGTTTGATCAACTCGTTAATCTTTTCCTCACCTGTATTGACAGGTAGTGCAGCACTGAGAAAGTACGCAAGGTCCATCCCCGCGGGCCCGTTTGACATTGTCTGCCAATCGAACAGCACTATTTCACCTTTCGAATCATCAAAGCAGATATTATCCAGGCGGAAATCCCCATGCAGTAATGTCGAGGACTCCTCTCCCAGTTTTACTGTCAGCGCTTCCCCATTGACCTTTAACCATTCAACCAACTGAATCTGACGTTTCGACAATCTACCTTTATTTGCCGACCTGAACTTGCCAACAGTTTGCAAAAACATCATTTGAATAATCTTGCTGGTAGCTGCCACCGGTGCAATCCAACTCATACCCGCAAGCTCTTCGCCCCCCCAAAACTGACCATGAAGCTTTGCCATGGCAGTCAGGACATGCTTTGAATCTTCTTCAGAGCAACCAGCCGCCTGATCTCCCAACCTGTAGCCGCTAAGGTCTTCAATCAGCAACGCATAGCGCCTAGGCGCAAAGCTGATGATCCAACCGGCAATGATAGACAAAATGGCAATCAACCACATGGGTAGCTTATTGAGACCAGCCAGCCTCTCGAGAACCATGTCCGGGTCATCAGCGACATCGAGTGCACTGTAGTAGTGGCTAGGAGTTCGGATACTAATAGTGGATTCGAGGTCCCTATAGAACCTAATTTCTTTTTCATACAGGCCCATGGTTTGACCCAACGTACGGTTTTTCAATGCCGTTGGGATTTTAAGCACCATGGAGTTTGGTGCACTACTGGCTGGGTCGGAATATTCCAATTTGAATATGGCCACCTCGCCGTTAAACCCAGCTTCTTGGCCGATAACGTTATGTGTAAAACTCACCACCTTTTCATCGTCAATAATGCCGCTCTCACGTAACGTGGTCGTAAACCAATCCACCGTGATATCTTTCAGACTAAAGGGTACTTTTGGCTGTGTAATCATATTAAGTCCAGTATCCGATCCCGTTAGTGTAGGCTTATGGAGAACCCACCCATTACTTTCTATTCAACGCTACGAGGTAAAAGGCCACCCGGTTTCAACAAATGAACTTCCGTTATACAAAATTTTGGCAGACACAGGAAGTGACCTCGCTGAATCGCCTGCCGTCTCATAGCCCATTGCACAGTTGGCGGGATGAGCAATCGGCACTGCAAAACGGGGAAAACACGAGCGAACTGAACCTGGACGGTATCTGGCAGTTCCGGCTATTTGATGACCCTCTGGTGGTCCCTGACTCTTGGCCAACAGAACTCATTGATTCTTCAGACATCCAGGTACCCGGTAACTGGCAGACGCAAGGGTTCGACAAACCCATCTACACCAACGTCAAATTTCCCTTCACGGTGGACCCTCCCCGCGTGCCCGAGGCCAATCCAACAGGCTGTTACCTGACGAGCTTTGATTTACCGGGACACCGCAATCCCAATGAACAGACCCGCATCTGCTTCGATGGTGTTGATAGCGCTTTTTATCTCTGGTGTAACGACCAGTTTGTCGGCTACTCACAAGACAGTAGGCTCGCCGCAGAGTTTGACCTGTCTACTTACCTTCAGTCAGGGAAAAACACTATTGCCGTCATGGTTCTTCGACTGTGCGACGGTAGCTACCTCGAAGATCAGGACATGTGGAACCTTTCAGGAATATTTCGCTCGGTCAGACTGCTTCGAAAACCCAGCCAAAGAATAATTGATGTAAAGCTGGGTGCCACGCTTGACGAAAATAACGAGCATGGATTACTAGCTACTAAAGTCATGACCCAGAACGCAAGCGGGTGCGAAATTCGCGTCAAAATATTCAATTCATCCAACGAACTGGTTAAGGAGACGACGCTGGGCCTGGGTACAGACATCGTTGATGAAATGGGTCGCTACCGGGACCGGCTGAACACTGTTCTTAACGTACCATCCCCTGACCACTGGAGTGCAGAGGCACCCAATTTATATCACGTTCTGGTGCTATTGCTTGACAAAGACGGCGCCTCCGTCGAGATCGAAGGCTATCAAGTAGGGTTTAGGAAAATCGAGATCACTGACGGCCAACTCTGCCTGAATGGCAAACCATTGATGATCCGCGGTGTAAACAAACATGAGCATGATCCAAAAACGGGTCACACGGAAAGTATAGAACTGGTCGAAAGGGATCTGCGTCTTATGAAGCAGCATAACTTCAACGCTGTTCGTTGTTCCCACTATCCACATCAACCAGGCTTTTACGCTTTGTGTGACAGGCTTGGGCTTTACGTTGTTGATGAAGCAAATATAGAAACCCATGGGCTCAGCCCAATGAACCGCTTGTCAGATGACCCTGAGTGGGCGGGCGCGTTCCTGGAAAGGGTCACGCGTATGGTTAACCGGGACTTCAATCACCCATGCATCATCATCTGGTCTCTGGGAAATGAGTCCGGTTATGGCCGAAATCACGACGCCATGTACCGGTGGGTGAAGAAAACGGATCCAGGACGGCCGATACAATACGAGGGTGGCGGATCGGACACCGATGCGACAGATATTATTTGCCCGATGTACGCGAGAACCGATAGCGATATGAAAACGCCGTTTGAGCATCCCAAGTACGGCATCATAAAGTGGTCGAAACAGCCCAATGAAGACCGGCCCATCATACTTTGTGAGTATGCGCACGCGATGGGTAACAGCTTGGGTAATTTCAGCGACTACTGGGATGCGTTTCGGGCTTACCCAAGGCTACAGGGCGGCTTTATCTGGGACTGGGCAGATCAAGGCCTGGAATCGAGAACTGCAAATGGGCAGAAATTCTGGGCGTACGGTGGGGATTTTGGCGACGAAATCAATGATCGCCAGTTCTGTATTAATGGCTTGGTTTTCCCAGACAGGTCTAGTCATCCAGCTCTACTGGAAGCAAAGCGAATGCAACAACCTTTTCAGTTTTCAATTTTGCGTGACCCGCTTCTCATCCTTTCGATCACGAGTGAGCACCTTTTCCGGACCACCGATAACGAACAATTGTGCTGGCGGTTGTGGGCCGGGGATTCAACGCTTGCCGCTGGAGATACCAACTTGGTGCTGGATGCTGGCGCTTCGGTTCAGCTTACCCTGTGCGCGCCAGCCTATGACAACCCAAACATCATTTATCTGGATGTCTGGGTTCAGCAAAAGGCGGACAATCATTTCGCCGACCAGCACCACGAGATCGCACATCAGCAGTTCGTCGTCAAAGAACGTTCAGAGAAACCTTCCAGCGCCGGTACCAAAAAAAATACAACAACCACAAAGATTGACAATGAAGCAGGTGAGTACAGGGTACAGTGTGGCCCTTCGACCTTCGCTATTAGTAAAAATAGCGGACAATTAACCCACTGGTCACTCGAGGGAACAGAGCAGCTTCAATCACCCATCAGTGACAGCTTCACGAGAGCACCTCTTGACAACGATATAGGCAGTAGTCAGGTCGATCACCCCTCTGCCGATTCCTGGCTGTCGAAATGGCAGTCAACGGGATTATTCAATTGGGAACATCGTTGCCTGGGCCTCGCATTGGATGAGCCCTGCAAGCGACTCACTGCACGACATGGATACTTTCACAACGACCAATTAATGGTGAATACTACTTGGCAGTATGTGTTTAGCATGGACGGCACGGTGACGATCACTATCAGTGTTGAAGTCAGCGAGTCTGCGCCACCGCTTCCCAGAGTAGGCGCCCTGCTTCACCTACTTAACGACCCGGGCCATATATCCTGGTTTGGCCGAGGACCTCATGAAAACTATCCTGACCGAAAGCATAGTGCAGTTTTTGGCAAATGGACTCAATCGACGCCAGAAATGCACACCCCCTATTTATTCCCCTCGGAAAACGGCCTCAGATGCGACGTCAGCGAGGCAATAATTGGCCCCATAATGATAGGGGGGAAGTTTTCGTTCGGGGTAAGCCAATACAGTGTCAAACAATTAATGGGCGCTCAGCACGAGCACGAATTGATTCCCGAGGGAGGGCTGTTCCTCCATATAGATGGGTTTCATATGGGCGTCGGTGGTGACGATTCATGGACCCCCAGCACTAAGCCCAGATACCAACTTACCGCATCAACCTATTGTTGGGGTTTCTCCCTAAGCGCCGAAAATTAGTCTAGCGCTGAACCGGATAGCCTGGGATCCGTTGAAACTGATATTTTTTATGAGCGCAACACCACGAACGTTGCACAGGCCGGCAACGCAGCTCACACTTCTTGTCCACCAATATATCTAAGGGACAAAGCAAGTAGGGTATAGTACGGATTCCTCCCTTAAAATAAGGTTCGTTATGAAATATTTATTGGTATTTACGGCGTTTCTCATGCTCACTGCCTGTGAAAACGACAACGAAATGGAGAATGCAGTAGAAAGCACCAGCAGTGCAATGGAAAACAGCGGTGAAGCCGTCTCTGACGCCACGAATGAAGAAGCACCAGCAGCAATAGATGAAGTAATGGATGAAGTAGTGGCTGAAGTAGTAGCTGAAGCAATGGATGCAGGCGATGCCGCGATGACCGATATGACAGAAACGATGGACAGCGTGATGGATGATGCTATCGGAACCGCCGCCGAGCTTGAAGACGCAGCGATGGGATCAGATGAGGGCGCAAACATGGAGATGGAACAAGCCAAGAAATCGCCGAGCGAATAGCCCGCGGGAATAGTCCATGGGAATAGTCCGTGGGAATCGCCCGTGGGAATAGTCCGTGGGAATAGTCCGTGGGAATAGTCCGTAGGGGCACTGAGTCTATTTCACCTCAGTGCCCCGTTTTGTCTGACTTCAACGATTTAAATCCACTAACAAACAGAGTAACCACCCAACGCGCCTTACCTGTTGCAGAAGGCGCTATTTCTGACATTAAACGGGTTATGCCGCCCGAACCAACACGGCCTCAACTGCGCTCATTTCTTTTTATTATCCTGCACTTCTAGCTAACGGGTTGCAGCACAGGGTAAAAACCAAACAGCGCTAGGGAAAACCATAGACTCACCTAACTACTTTGGACGCTGGCTAAAACTCAACCGATGGATGATTAAACAGAACTAACACGCCTGGCAGCAACTACGGACCCATACCAGATGAAAACTCGCGACCAGAACCCCTTACCTAAATCACCTAAGACCAAACCGTGGGGCGCTTTCCTTTACCGGGACTACCGCTTCCTTTGGGTCACGTTGATCGCAAGCTCAATTGTGGTCTGGATGAGAATCCTGGGGACAGCACAGTGGTTGCTAGATGAAACAGGCTCGGCCTATATGGTCGGCTTGATTGGCGTGGTACAGCTTGTCGTTCAGGTGCCGGTAACACTGTGGGCGGGCACCCTTGCAGATCGGGTCGATAGAAAAAGACTCATGAGCTTTGCCCACGCCGCCACTTCTATAGCGCTTTTAACCCTTGGGTTCCTTAACTGGCAGGGCCTGTTAACACCCGCACTCATCTACACCGGTATCGCTATTACCGCGGCCACACACATGCTCGCCAGTCCAGCGAGATCTGCCCTGGTGCCAATCATTATCCCGGAACGGGCGCTGATGTTGGCGGCTTCAACGGATACCGCATCAAGCAATGCCGCGGCTATCGCAGGGCCCCTGATTTTTGCCTTCATCGCTGTCACCCAAGACCTTACCGCCGTTTTTTTCCTCGCGGGTTCGATCTCTCTGGTATCCAGCATGCTGCCACAACTTATCCGCGCAAACGGAATGGCGACTGGCCATGAGCACAAAAAAGGAGAGAAACCGTCGCAGATCCAGCAAACCAAGGACGGATTCAGCTTCGTTTCAAAACACCCGATTTTACCGGGACTGTTTCTGCTGGATGGCGGGATCACCACCGCGTCTTTTTATCGCGAGATTCTTCCGGTACTGGCATTAGGGTTATTCGCAGGCGGCGCAAGCGCAACGGGTTTCCTGGGCGCAGCGAATTCAGCTGGCGCGATCTTCGGTTCATTTATCGCGTTAATGCTGGTCGGCTTCCGCGCAAAAGGAATGCTGGTTCTTTACGCATCCTTTGCCTACGGCTTTTTCCTGTTTGGATTCGGTACAGCAACAACCTTGTGGTTTGGCGTGCTAATGATCGCATTGCTCGGTGCCGCAGATGCTGTCACTGTCGCCGTGCGCCAGACCACCGTCATGTTAACGACGCCAGACCACATGCGTGGCCGCGCGTTTGCACTAATGATTCTTGCTGCTCAGACGGCAAATAATGTCGGCACCATATGGGTAGGCACCTGGGCAGGATTGATCGGTGCGTCCAACACAATGGTGATGGGCGGCGTAATCTCTATTGTGGCTACCGCGCTAATTTGGTGGTTCTGGAAACCCATTCGAGAATTCAGGTCCAAGGATTCTAAGGAACCCTCATCGTCATGAACCCGGACATAGATATTGAACTGAACGCAGCATCCCTATCCCAGGCCATCGAGTTTTCGCGAACAAATCATTCTGCCCAGCTTGTCGTAATGCAGGCTGGGGCTACGATCGTGGACACGTCGTTCGACCCCTCGCCGGTTGACGTTTTTGCTGTACAAAAAGGCATCTTGTCAATTCTTATCGGTATTGCTGAAGAAAAGTACCTTTTAGAACCCTGCGATGCTATCAACCATCATCTGGCACCAGAATGGACAAATCTTTCGCCCTGGACTGAAGCGAGCCTGACAATTGAAACATTGTTGGCAATGACAACCGGGATGGATGACGAACTTAATGAACTGGGCATCGTTGGAGAATCCTGGCGATACAACAATACTGCGTACAATTCGCTGAAAAAAATTCTGTCCATGCACACCGGTATGACATTGAATGAACTCAGCGCAGAGTGGTTGTTTGGGCCCCTGGACATGAACGAAACCAGGTGGGTAGGTCGCGCCCAACTGTTGCCCGATGGCACGCCGATGACCGGGCTTACGTCAACAGCAGCTGACCTCGCAAAATTAGGCCAACTCGTCTTAAACAACGGCGAGCACAACGGCAACAACATTGTGCCCAGTCACTACCTAAAGCAGATGACAGCGCCAGGATCTAAAGAAAACCCTGCCTGGGGCTACTGTTGGTGGAATAATAATCAGGCCCACCATAGACGACCATTTAGTGAACACGAAATTATAGAGGGAGCGATTCTGCCGCAGGTGCCGGCTGATCTTGTCGCAACTCGCGGCCTGCTCGAAAATGGCCTGTATATTGTTCCCAGCCTCAAGCTTGTCGTCGCACGGACCGCGCTGCCCCGCGCCTCAAAAGACCGCCGCGAAAGGTTCGAGCAACCCTTCTGGGAGTTGCTATTAAACACTCAAGAAAACTGACGGGTGAGTTGGTGGATCATAAAAAGGCAACTGGCTTTAGCCAATGCTGGAGATTATCTCATGCAGGGTCTCTATAGGGAGTTTAGGAGTTCGGTCAAAATACAACAAACCGTTCACCTCCTGCTGGACATCCGTTAACTGAGTCCAGACAAACCCCTGAAGCTTTGGCGCAGCGCGAATCATTTTTGCTATTTCTTGAATGGCTTCCTGCAGCAGGACTTCAGTTTCTGGCAAGTCGCCATAGCTAAAATCAGACTCACTGAATCGACCATAACCCACACCTCCACATTCAGTGAGTAATATAGGCAGCCCTTCAACATTCGCACCCGGCAGCGCGCCAACCCGTGATCCCATTCCATTGCCTTCAGCCACCGATGATTGCGGACTTTTTATTAGCTCATTTAAACGTTGATTAAGACTTTTCCCTTCGAAATAAAGATGAAGGGTCCAGAGGTCACCCGAGGAAAACTCCCAGCCATCGTTACCGACCACAGGCCTGCTCGCATCCATCGCGCGCGTAATGCCGACTACCCCGTCAACAAAGGCTCGCTGCTGGGGCCTGGACGACTGGTGCCACACTCCCCAGGATTCATTAAACGGCACCCAGGCTATGACGCAGGGGTGGGCCCTGTCCCGTTTAACAAGATCTGTCCATTCAGAGACCAAGGTCTGCACCAGCTCAGTTGAGAATATCTTACCTGAGGGCATCTCTGCCCAGACAAGCAACCCGAGCTTGTCTGCCCAGTAAAGGTAACGTGGGTCTTCTGCTTTTTGGTGCTTACGTGCGCAGTTGAATCCCATCTGTAAGGTCAGCTCTACATCGCGACGGAGATCAGCATCGCTTAGTGCTGTGTACCAACCGCCCGGGAAGTAACCTTGGTCGAGAATGCCCCGAAGAAATAATTTCTCGCCGTTAAGAAGCAGAAACCCATCACGCACCTCGACCTCTCTCAGTCCTATATAGCTAGTGGCTTCATCAACACTGCCGGTCCGGATGTCTAAAAGAGTGAGTTTCACATCGTAAAGAATTGGCGAATCAGGCGACCAAAGCAAAGGCTCGTCCAATTGAAATGACACGCGGGCTTCTGAACGCAAACCTGTATTCACCTGCTTCCGGTCTACCAAGACACCCGCAAGTAGCAATTCAACGGTCAACTCACCTTCCACCTGCTTCGAGAACAACGCTGTGAGTACCAGCTCTCCAGAGTCCACTCCAAAAACCGACAGGGTACTTTCGATTGAAACCGGCGGAAGACTCTCAAGCCAGACCGTTTGCCAGATCCCAGTAACACTATCGTAGTCTATCGGCCATCGAGTGGTACCAGCTTGCTTTCCCCTTGGCTGAGTCCACGACAAAGAATCTTCAACTCGCACCACAATCGTATTGGTACCTGATCCTACAACATGATCAATGTCGAACGCGAAGGGGGCGTAACCACCCCGGTGCTGCCCTACTTCCTGTCCATTCACAAAAACACGGGTCCAGTGATCACAAGCACCAAACCGCAGACACACTCTCTTGTCCCAGGCCAGCGGCAGGTCAAAATCCCGCTGGTACCAGACAACCGACGCTGGCTGAATGTTATGTATGGTAGACGCTTCGGATTCCACAGGAAAAGGAACCTGGATGGTCGCCGCGCCTTTTGGAAGCCCCGCCTTAAACCAGCCCTCAATCAATCCAACGTCACCGGCATCTTCAACAAAACACCAGCTACCATTCAGGTTTTTCCAATCGGGTCGCACAAGGAGAGGTCGCGGATACTCTGGCCGTGGTGTTAACATTTTCCTGACTCGCAAAGGGCTGAGCTGAAGCTTTAGTTTAACGAATAACACTTCAAAAAATATTACCCGATTGATGATCCATCAAAACCTACCAGGTAAAACCCGCTTTTGGTATTCGGCTGGAGGTAGCTCTAAAGCTGGCGCCAGGCCTACACGGCCAATGCGCAGGATCTAAGTGTGCCAACAGCCCGCGCCCTCATCAGGCAGCAGGGCGCAAACAAACTACTAATTGACAACAGTTCGGTTCACGAGAACTTGATTTTTAAGAACTTGATTTTTAAGAACTTGATCTTCAAGAACAGGGCTTACAAGGACCTGGTTTTTAAGCACCTGGTTTTTAAGCACCTGGTTTTTAAGCACCTGGTTTTCAAAAAATTCGCCCGTAAATGAAGGCTTATGGACGGGTCATTAAATCAGCCCTGGTCGC
>JABIVN010000137.1 GCA_018667205.1 Gammaproteobacteria bacterium
CAGACCTTCTTTTAACATCTTGTCGATCGTTGTACTGGAAACGTTAACGCTCTCGCCTTTATTCCACTCAATCTCAACCGCGTTCAAAGCCGTATTTGCTTGCCACCAGGTTTCTGCTACTACGGCAACTGCATTATCACCGACAGCCACGACAGATTTAACACCAGGCATTTTCTCAGCTTTCTTAGCGTCGAAAGACTTCCGCTTGCCGCCGTGTACGGGACACGCCTTAACTGAAGCGTTCAGCATGCCCGGCAGCTTGATATCAGAACCGTATATTTGTTTACCCGTTAACTTCTCAACTGTATCCAGACGCTTTAGCGGCTGACCAATAACCGTCCAATTTTTCGGGTCCTTTAATGTGACCTCCATCGGTGGTGTGAGCTTAGCCGCCGCTGACGCCACCTTACCGTAGGTGATGGTCTTGCCTGATGGCGTATGAGTGATGACGCTTTTAGCGGCAACACATTCGGCTACTGGAACACTCCACGCATTCGCTGCCGCTTCGACCAGCATCATCCGCGCCGCTGCGCCACCTTCTCTGACATATTGATGGCTACCCCGGATGCCGCGGCTACCACCTGTGGCAAACGACTGCCAAACCCGATCCCGCTTCAAGTTTTCGCCTGGCGTTGGGTATTCCCACGTGACATTGTCCCAGTCACATTCAAGTTCCTCAGCGACCATCTGAGCTAGACCAGTCAACGTGCCCTGACCCATTTCGGATCTGGCGATTCGAATCGTCACAGTTTCGTCTGCGTCAATGACAACCCAGGCATTAACTTCAGGCGTCCCGCCGTGCTCATGTGCAAAGGCAGAACCGAAAGGTAGCGCCATACCCAAAGACAATCCAGCACCAGTTGAGGCGGCGCCAATAACAAATTTGCGACGAGATATATTCACAGTTTCCATAGCGTCTACCCCTTAGCCTTAGTGCTGATATCAGAAGCCAGATGGATACCTTCGCGCACTCGTTGAAAGGTTCCACAGCGACAAATATTTGTGATCTGGGTATCGATATCGGCATCCGTTGGCTTTGCTTTGTTATTCAACAATGCCGCAGATGCCATGATCATGCCTGGCTGGCAGTACCCGCACTGAGGCGTATCAAGTTCCGCCCATGCTTGTTGAACGGGATGATCGCCAGACTCAGAAAGCCCCTCAATCGTTGTAATCTTTTGCGTTTCGGAAACGGCGCTCACAGGGTAGACACAAGAGCGTACGGCCTGGCCATCGATATGCACCGTGCACGCACCACACTGAGCAATACCACAACCATACTTTGTACCGGTCAAACCTACCTGTTCACGTATCACCCAAAGCAACGGGGTAGAACCGTCCACTTCTACGTCATGGGTTTCCCCGTTAATGTTTAATTTGGTCATGAGCACACTCCTTCGCGAGATCCAGCCAAAAGTCATCTCGCGATATTCATCGCCGATAGTTTTGCTGAGATTTTTAAAATACGACGCGCCTAGAATGAGACTCGCCTTTTGACATGACAGTATCAGAAGGATTCGATGTTCTCTAGAGTTGAATCAGTAGAACCGAAAGTTTATTCCGATGTGTTGTTGGCCACTTGCTAGCAGCCCTGAAAAAAACTTTCCGCACCATTTTGGAGCGGGCTATTCACGCTCTTACATTATCCAGCACTTCTGAAACACTTCGCCCAGGGACTTTAAGCTGCAAGTTTAATGCGCCCTCCAGGCGGAAAAATCATAACGATTTACCACAAAGTTCTGACCAAGCCGCTTGCGCAATAAGACCAACAACTAACTGATGGTGCGGCACTAACCAAAACAACAACCGAAAAAAAACGGCGCCGAAGCGCCGTTAATACTTTTCGACTTACTGGCTTGCTTTAGAAGTTCGCATCGAGCCTTGCGTAGTAGTACCCACCCTGCCAGCCAACTACGCTGCCTGATGAGTACAATCGGCCACAACAGAAGTCGCTGATGGCATCTTGATCTGGGTACTCATCAAAGACATTGCGACCACCAACCGACAAACGAAACATTTCATTAAATTGGTAGGCACCTTCGATATCGACAAACGCCGTTGAGTCAAATGTTTGAGTCACCAGGTTCGCGCTGTTGTTTGAATTCTCAAACTCGCCGTAGTAATTCACACGTCCAAGTAGCGTCAACTTGTCGATGGAATGCGTCGCTGTGTAGACACTTCTCCATTCAGGACGATCATTCTCGAAGTCAAACTGGTCTTCCGCATTCAGGAAGGCGCTTGGATCTGAATCAAAGCTCGTGCTGTTATAATTGATAGAAGCAGTGAGACTTGTGACGGAACCGTTGCCCCACTCAAATGGGTAAGTTGCGACTAAATCCATACCTTCGGTCTTGGTATCGAATGCATTGGTGAAGTAGAAAACACCACCGATAGATTCAGCACCCGAAACGCCAGCCGCCTGAAGAGCAAGGAACCTGTCATAGCTACCACCAGCTGTTGGATCAGTGGAGACTCCTAAGGTCGAGATCGAATAAAAACGATCTTCAACATCAATTCGATAAAAGTCCAAAGTTACACTTAGCTTGTCGAATTCACCGGTAATACCAAAAG
>JABIVN010000138.1 GCA_018667205.1 Gammaproteobacteria bacterium
ATCGACACTCTCGTCGAAGCGAAAGCAAGATAATGACCTCGGACCCGCCGATGGAAGCTAATTAAAGGTTGCCAGCCGCTCAAAAAACCAAAACGTTGCGAGGACACCGACGACATAACCACTCAATCGCTGGGTCGCGGGGCCCGATAGATCAAACTTACCGGCAATGGTTTTTTGAAGAATCCAGACAAGTACGATTAATGCAACAATAAACAGCAATTGCCCGGCCTCAACGCCAACGTTAAAGGCAAACAACGCCATCAGTGTATCGTTCATCGGCAGGCCGATTTCTTTCAGCACACTCGCAAACCCAAAGCCATGTAATAGCCCAAAACCTGAACTAACAGCGACAGGATAACGCCAACTTAACGATGCCCGGTTCTGCCGAGCGAGCTCCGCGGCGACAAAGATGATACTGAGTGCAATCAATGCTTCTGTCGGCGCTATCGCAGGCGTGACGACACCCAACGCAGCGAGCCCCAGCGTTATCGAATGCGCAATCGTAAAACCTGTCACCGCCAGCAGGATTCTTTTAAAGGTGAACGCTAACCAGATAACGCACAGTAGAAATAGCAGATGGTCGTAGCCACCCAGAATATGCTCAACGCCCAGCTTCGCGTACTCTGAAAACAGACTGTTGTCATTGATCGACCGCGGAATCTTGATCAGCGTCACACCAGGACCAGCGTGCAAGAACCTCGATGGAAACCCGCTTCGTTCAACACGCACAATACTAGACAACGAAGGGTTGGTCCGCGGGAAATACAACCCTATCTGTAGTGAAACCTCCCTGTCTAAACAGGCATAAGAACGCTTCCCAAGGAACCCCGTCGTGACGGACAGTTCCTTTTTTTCGTCACAAGGCCCCTCCAGGTAAATAGCCGGTAAATTCAGGGGCTCGACGGTAGAGGGGATGCGCCACGCAAGCTCATATTCAGTATCGGAAAGTTGGTTGACCTCAAGATAAACCGGCCTGCCATCATGGCTACTGGCTACACCGACTTGAAAAAATAGTAGAAAAGCAATGAAGATACGAGTCATCAGGACATTTAGCGTTCGGAAGCGCCCTCAAATTCTGGACTGATCCTAACTTCAAAGCCACCGATAATCTGATCGATCGCCTGCTGTTTCCGTTCAACTTCACGGCGACGCTGGAGTTCATTCGCCAACTGATCACGGACCTCTTCCAGGGCAGGAATCCTGGCCGCCTCGGCACGCGTTAACAGCACCAGGTGCAAACCAAACTTTGAACGAATCGGTCCTTGCCAGCGCTCCTTATGCGGGGCAAGGCTAAAGACCGCCTGCGCCATCGCCGCCCCAAAATGACTCGCGACTTCTTCCTTCGTGCGTTCGACATAATTGAGCTGGTAGGGGAACCTTTCTCCATAGCTCGGCGCTTGATCAAATCGAACCCGGTTATTCATCAAGACACCAAGCGTTTCCTGCGCCAGCTTATCCACCGCTTTGCCATGCCGATCATCGCTAAAAAACACATGCGTGAATGTCACCGCAGCGGGCACTTTGTAGTCTTCACGGTGCTCCCCGAAGTAAACCTCAAGTTCGCTGGTTGTCAGTGATGTGATCGCTGGCGTTGTTCCCTCGGCGAGAAACTCCATCTTCTGAACCATACGCCGCTTGATGACATAATCATCCTTGGCCATGCCATACGCCATCGCCTGGCGATACAACGCTTCCTCCTGAATATATTGAGCAACAATGTCGGCTAGCGCGTTGGGCGACAGGCTATCTAGCTTCTCATCGGCATTGTCCATAAATGACTGAGTGCGGAACTGAATGAATCGCGTGAGCGAATCACGATCGACGCTAATCACTCGACTATTGACGTTATCGTCAGGGTTTAGCCAACCGTAAGAAAAATAAAGCCCTAAACCCAAGACCAGAAAATAACTGATTGGCTCGTGTAATATCGCACGAACCCATCTCGCTAATGTCACGGCGTGTACCAGATAGGCGAAGTGTAAGCGCGATCCTGAATACTCGCGGGCGCTTCTTCAGGAATCTCGACGTCGAAATATGCGGCATCGTAAGTCGTCCAACGAGGCACCGGGATTTCGAGCACTCTCACGTAATAAAACGCCCGTTCTTTTCGATCAAAATCCGGGTCCTGCCATACCGTCGCAAGACTGGCGGTACCAATAGTGTTCCTGTAGGTGGCATTTTCTACGTCGACGGTGTTACCCACCGCGGGCAACTTACCCGTGTCAGGGTCGATCTTGCGATGACCGGACCAGGCAACATCGTAGACTTTCTCATGAAGCTCACCGTTCTTGTCAAGCCAACCTTTTACGACCTGCGCTCTGTCAAGGTTTGCGCCATCCGGATCCTTGACGGCTGCAATCATGAACGACGGCGCGGTGTTCTTTGGCGCTTCAGTCAAATCGCCACCCATCGGCACACCAGCCCCGTATCCACGGTCAAGATAGTTTGGGCTGTAGATATCCTCTTCCTCAAAGGTCCACCCGCCAAAGAATCGAACCTCTATTCTTGAGCCCGTCGTTGCGTAGACTTCTCGCCGTTTCATCGCGTCAAAAATTGCTTCCCGGGTGTTTTCTCTGGCCCAGACAGCAGCATAGCCAGAGGAAACAATACGCCAGTTCTTCCACAATTGATCGGCGGCCATCGCGTTTTCCATACGCTCTGGCCCCGGTTCTGATTCAGGAAATTTACCGAAGAAGTTGTCTTCTTCGGTCGTCGTAATAGTATTGTGTCCGTCTGTACTGGCGATCAGACCAACCTTGAAGGGGTTAACCCCCAGAGCATTTTCGTATTCCAACCCCAGCTTTAAAGCACCGCGGGCGTACTCGTGTTTTAACATCCAATCTTCTTTCGCCTGGGTACGACCAATGTTATCCCAGTCCCAAGTCTCAAAATCTGCAAACTCATCATCCGGGGACAGCGTAGGGTGTGCTTCACCATCACCCTTCACCTGAGAAACCTCATAAATTGGCTCCCATCTAGCTCTTAGCTCAGCATAGGCCCGATTGATTTTCTTACCATCGACGGAAACACTGGGGAACATCATGCCATTGGAAATATTGCCGTTGTGCGCAATCGCCATGACCTCTCCTCCGGTAGTTTCCTCATAACGTGCTAACGCTTTCCAAAGTTCACGTGGGTCCAGGGAGTCCTGACCTGAAAAAGGTGGCAGTTGTGTCGTCTTATCTGCGCCGTCTTTATAAACAACAACACGATGC
>JABIVN010000139.1 GCA_018667205.1 Gammaproteobacteria bacterium
AGTTCAGCCATACCCAGGCACCAGGCGATTGCCACCAGAAAGATATATTCATGAAACGCGTCGAACTTTTCCAGCAATGGCAGAAGGACATACTTCACAAACAGCCATGAAAACAGCAACAGTATTGGCAGGCTAATTAAGACCCGTGCAATTTTGGCCGCACCATCAAACTCCAGTAATCCACCGGTAATCACCAGCAACACGATGATGGCGATCAGATCCTGGATCAGCAGCAGGCTGATCATCAACTCACCAGTGTGGCGATGATGCAGTACCGTTGTTGGCAGTAATTTGATCCCGATAATAGTGCTGCTGAACATCATGGCGATGCCGATGATGATCGTTTCAGTCATAGAGTAGCCGAAGGCTGATGCGATCAAAAAACCTATCGCAAAAAACATCAACGAACTCCCAATACCCACCAGAAGTGCGCTTCTTAGCGTTTTAATTAACTTCGCGGGTTGCATATCCAGGCCGAGCAGGAACAGTAGAAAAATAATACCGAACTTTGCGATACTGCTAATGAGCTCTGGGTTATCAATAAGTGCCGTGCCAGATGGGCCAAGAATCATTCCGGTAACGATGTACATGACGATAAGCGGCTGGCGCGTAAACAGCGCCAGCGTTGCAAGGATTCCCGCACACGCAAAGATCAGGAAGAACGAAAATACAAAGGGATCAGAACCCATGGTTGCTCGCGACAGGAATAATCACTGATATTAAGGGAAACACGTCCCGAACCAAAACGTTAGCTGGAACGGGCCCGGAACAGCGGTTCGCGGTTGAAGGCGGGTTGGTAGCTGAAAGAGAACCCTTGCAGTCTTTCAAGACCCTGATCAACATTCTGGCCTTCGGCTAATTGAAACGCATTAAAGCCACATCGGGTCATTTGTTCCAACTGGTCAATACGAATATCGCCCACAGCGCGCAGTTCAGCGGTGTATCCATACTCGCGTCTTAAAAGGTTGGCGGAAGAGTAGGCTCTGCCGTCCGAAAACGCAGGGAAGTTAAGCGCAATAACGGAAAGGGTTGCCACAAAGTCCTTGATGCTTTCAATATCTTCATCAGAATCGATCAACACTGCGGTGGGTTTCTGGTCCGCTGCAAGGAATTCCTCAAGGGTTGCGATTGGCCCTGCGGTATCGGCGGTTATTTCCAGATCAATAATCAGTTGGCTCATGAGGTATATACCGCTTGTTTGTAGGGATCTATGCCTACGCGGCGATAGGTGTCCAGAAAGCGTTCAGCGCCTTCCCGTTTATCGAGATGCACGTTCACCAGCTTCTGAATGACAGCCGGGATTTCTTCCCGTGCAAATGATGGGCCCAAAATCTTGGCAAGGCTAGCGTCTTCATAGCCGGGCCCGCCGATTGACACCTGGTAAAATTCAGCGCCTTTTTTATCGACACCCAGAATGCCTATGTTGCCAACATGATGGTGACCACAGGCATTCATGCAACCTGAAATATTGATATCCAGATCGCCAAGATCGTGAAGGTAGTCTAGATCGTCAAACTGGCGCTGTATTGCTTCGGCTACGGGTATTGATTTTGCGTTCGCCAAAGAGCAGTAGTCGCCACCGGGGCAGCAGATAATATCGGTGAGCAAACCCAGGTTTGGCGTGGCAAGTTTGGCGTTGACCAGTGCCTGCCAAAGACTAAAAAGCGATCTTTTTGGCACATCTGCTAAGGTCAGATTTTGTTCGTGAGTCACGCGCGCTTCACCGAAACTGAACTCATCGGCAAGGTTCGCCACTGTTTCCAGTTGTTCGTCTGTGACATCTCCTGGTGGAATACCGGTTTGCTTCAGGGCAAGATTGACGATGGAGTAACCCGGCTGCTTGTGGGGTTTCACGTTTTGCTTTAGCCAGTTGCTGAACCCTGAGTTGTCCGCAATGCGATCATCGATCTCTGCTACGTGGTCTTCCAATGTTTCGTAAGCTGGAATGGTGAAATGCCCTTTAACCCTCGCGATTTCCGCGTTAGTGAGCGTACCGGTGCCATCTTTAAGTGTCTGCCACTCGGCATCAACTTTTTCTGCGAACGCTTCCGGCGTCATGGCCCGCACCAGGATCTTGATTCGTGCTTTGTACTTATTGTCTCGTCGTCCGTACCGATTGTAGACGCGCAGGATGGCTTCAAGGTACGTCAGTAGATGCTTTGGCTCCAAGTTCTGTTTAATCACGGGTGCGATCACAGGCGTGCGGCCAAGGCCACCACCTGCCAGGATTTCAAAGCTGGTGACACCTTCGTTGTTGAATATCCTTACACCGATGTCATGTACCTGCAC
>JABIVN010000140.1 GCA_018667205.1 Gammaproteobacteria bacterium
CCGCTTAACCCTGAAGTCGGCAACCACCCTGTTGGCTATCTTTTTATCCGGGTTAATAAGAAAAGTTACCCTTCTGACCCCAAGCCCCATGGGCCCATTGACGCCATAGGCTCTGATCACCTCTTTTTGTCTGTCGTCGAGCAAAGGAAAAGGCAAATCGTACCTATCGCGAAAACGATCGTGGCTGGATTCCCCTTGGGGGCTTACCCCGACCACATTGGCACCCACCGCTCGTAGGTCCTGGTGACGATCACGAATTTCGCAGGCTTCCGCCGTACACACAGAAGTAAAGTCAGCAGGATAAAAATACAGGAACAGTGGACCCTTTGATAAAAGGTCATCCAGTGTAATAACCTCGCCATGCTTGCCTGCCAGTTCAAAGTCTGGCGCTGTATCTCCTACATCAAGCATTTGCCCCATCCTGAAGTTTTCCCATTAGATGAACTGCGCAACCGCCTTTGGGCTCGCTGATCATGCTTAATCAAACTTGAACACACCCTGGTCAATAACAACATCACCGGCCTGGTTAGTTGTCCTGAACAAAGCTTCCCTTCCATCCACCCACATCGACACTGTCAACGTGTCACCGGGGATAACAGGCTTTGAAAATCGCGCATTCATTGACTTGAATCTACCTGCTTCGCCGTCACAAAGCTCATTCAGCAACCCACGCCCAGTAAACCCGTAAGTACAAAGCCCGTGCAAAATGGGTTTTTCAAACCCTCCCATGGCGGAAAAAGAAGGGTCTGAATGCAACGGATTGCGATCACCGGACAACCGGTAAGTAAGCGCCTGGTCTTCTCGTGTTGTATAGCTCACTTGCCGATCCGGCGTACGATTCGGGAATAGAATCTTTTCTGATGGCCCACGGTCACCGCCCCAGCCTCCTTCGCCTCTACAAAAAAGCGACGTTCGGGTTCTCAGCAGGACTTCTCCTGTCGCAACATTTTTAGACTCAGAGGTGAATTCGAGAACCGCCGCGCTTCCCTTATCGTAAATCGCAGTACACTCGCCAACACTTTCAATCTCACCCTCTGCAGGAATCTCACTCAGCAGTTCAATGCCTTGCTCACCATGCACCATCAAGGTTGGGTTGAACGAGCCCGCCGCCTTCATCGGTATCCCACCACCGCCAACAATCACGGCAAAAGTAGGAAATACTTTTTGATCGATGTCTTTTGTGTTTTCTGTCGTATATTGCAACTCGTCCGTACCCGCGCCAATGCCGACGGCATACAACAGGGCATCTTTTGATGTCCAGCTTCTTCGTGACGGCTGCCCCTTTGCACCAACAGCTGCAGGATTAATTGGCATGGTAACTCCTCATTTTTCCAAGAACTTGTTAAACACTTAGGCGATAATACACCAATATTAATGATCCAGGGTTGCGTCATGGGACTTTGTGAGGCAATGCTCACCATCTTCCTAGTGACGGTTAGCATCGGTAATCCGGCCGAAGAACTGACAAAACTGAAACAATACCGGGTAGACGATCTCTGCTCGCTAAACACTTTCGCAGGAGCCCAGTTTGGCAAACAACACACAGAACGAAATAGTAGTCTGCGCTTTGTACCATTTTGTTAGTATTGATGATGAAGAGACGCTCCAACGGTCGCTACTAAACCTGCTAAAAATCAATGAGATTAGGGGAACACTGCTGGTCGCTGCAGAGGGCATTAACGGCACAGTCGCGGGCACTTCGGCCGGTATAAAAAGCCTGCAGACTTTTCTTGCGAGCGATGGCCGGTTCGACCAAATTGCCTATAAGTTTTCTACCGCAGAGGAAATGCCGTTCCCTCGTACCCGGGTCAAACTGAAGAAAGAAATCGTTACGATGGGTGTAACCGATATAGACCCCCGACAGATCGTAGGCACCTACGTAAAAGCAAAGGAATGGAACGCATTGATATCAGACCCCGACGTTACGGTGATCGACACCCGGAACGAATATGAGGTGCTGATCGGTACGTTCGAGAATGCGATAAACCCACATACCGAGTCATTCCGAGAATTCCCTGAATTTGCGGAATCAGAACTGAATCCAGAGAAGCATAAGAAGATCGCCATGTTTTGCACAGGCGGAATCAGGTGCGAAAAATCAACGGCTTTTCTAAAGGCCAGAGGATTTGAGGAGGTCTATCACCTTGAAGGCGGCATCCTGAAATATCTTGAGGATGTCCCCTCGAAAGAATCGCTGTGGCAAGGGGAATGCTTTGTCTTTGATGATCGGGTCACTGTCGACCACGACCTGAAGCCGGGCTCCTATGATCAATGTCACGCCTGCAGGATGCCGATCAGTAATGCTGACAAAAAAAGTAACGCTTATGTTGTGGGCATCAGCTGTTCACACTGTATCGACAATAAAACAGACGCGGACCGTGCAAGGTTCCGCGAACGGCAGAAGCAAATACACTTGGCCAATGAACGCGGTGAGGATCACATTGGAGGGGATGCTTCTGCTGGCCAGGTCCAAAGGGCAAGGCTGAAGCAGGAAGCTCGCGACGCCCAACGCGAAAAAGCAGAACGCAGCAAGCCAGAACGAAGAACACCAGAACGGTAACCAGGCTCAGCGATACCGAATCCGGCCGTCATTCCGGCTACCACTTGTCGTAATGGATACCCAATAATTCTGCCGCTTCCTTTTCACTCGCTAAAGGCAGCGAGGTCAGTCAAGCACCCAAACCGCGTGCTCGCAGCGCTAACTAAAACGCCAAACCGCAGGAAAAATGGACCTCATCATTGCAGCCATACCCATAAAAGACGTTTTAACAGGCATTGGAAGACGCTCACGTTCGGCCTCAAGCCCACACGCCAGCATTCGACTTCGCAATACCTTGCCGTCACGCTGACCTGATCAATATAGAGGCTCCAGGGAGCCCAGCCATCAGCTTTATTGCAAATCGCCCGATAAGCCCACCTTAGCCGGTGTTTCACCTCTGCAGCGAGCACACAAAGCCTGAGCAAAGGTAACGTCAGCAAAAGCTGGCGGCGAACATTGCATATCATATTCATCCTTGTAAAGTTGTTACAGGCTAGGAGACTATTCAATGGATCACGACATCAGAAACAGGTTTGCACAGCTAGCGGCGCGGCCAGACGCTGACATCCGGCTAGATGAAGCGGCGTTGCTGATCGCAGCTGAATCCGAGCAAGACATCTCAGTTGAGCACTATCTCAGTGAACTCGACAATCTTGCCGCCCGGTTTAAGTGTGACGATCGCTTCCATACGGGCCTTGGCATTCCCGTATCCGCCCTCGTGAATTACATCCATGACGAACTTGGATTCAGCGGCAACATCACCGACTACTTCGACCCAGCCAACAGTTACCTAAGTCGGGTTATTGACTATAAACACGGCATTCCGATCACGCTCGCCCTGGTCCATATCGCGATCGGAACGCGACTTGATATTCAGGTCAGCGGTATTTCGTTTCCCGGGCACTTTCTTGTTCAGTACGGTGGCAACACTGGCGCTATCGTTGATCCTTTTTCTGGCCGTCAACTCAGTAGGACGGATTGTCAGAACCTGCTAAGCCAGATTGCCGGCCCAAGCGCCACCTTAAAGGAAGAATATTTTAGCCCGGCTTCACCGCGGGATGTCCTGATTCGCATGCTGGACAACCTAAAGCAGATTTTCTGGCGCCAAAAGTCCTGGGATGAAAGCAAGGCGTGTATCGAACGTCAACTCCTGCTGTTTCCGGAACGGGATGAGTTCAACGTTCAGCTAGGGGCCGTACATGAAATGCAGGGCAACACCGCGCTCGCGCAATATACTTATACACAGGTATTGCAGGGAGCGTCAGATGACCAGCTAAAGGAACTGGCGTCCAAGCGGTTACTTGCGCTAGTCAGTGATTCTAAAACAGTCCATTAGCGGGTCAGGAGAGTAGCTCAAGGGCAAGGGCCGCTCGTCTGGCAACACCCGCTTTTTGCTTCTCAAGATCCACATCTATGTCCTCGCCCATTGCGCCAACAAGATATCGTTTGTAAACACCTTGCCCAATTGCCGCCAGGCGCCAATGGGAAAAAGCGCGATAGTAATTGATTTCAGACAAATCCCTGCCGGTGGTGTTCTCATAGATTTCCGCAATCTTTTCCCTGGTAATGAAACCGCCAGCGGCAGATGGGGACTGGTCGCCTTCACCTGGCTCCAAAACTTCATCAAGCGTTGCCCAGTTGTTCATGAGGTAACCAACGTCTGCCAACGGATCCCCTAAGGTGCAAAGCTCCCAATCCAGGATTGCTTTTACTTTGCCGTCAGCCACAATCATATTACCTAAACGAAAATCACCGTGAACAATGGTTGCTCCCATTTGCTCAGGCATACGTTCAGCCAGCAGGCGATAGCTTTCTTCCATTTCAGGGATATCATGTGTCTTGGCAGCTTCCCATTGTTTGGTCCACCTCTTGAGTTGACGTGCGAGGTACGCCTCTTTACGGCCCAAGTCGCCAAGACCAACATCATCCGGGCTAATCGCGTGAAGCTGGCAGAGGATATCCACAACATCTTCACCGATCGGTATCCGTGACGTTTCTGGCAGGGTGGCGGCGATGACGGAGTCATTCAGAACCAGACCTTCGATAAACTCCATCACATAAAAGTCAGCCTCGTTGACTGAATTGTCTTTACACAACCCATGGTTTGCCGGTACGGGTACTGCCGAACCCTTTAGCGCATCAATGATTTTATGTTCCCTGCCCATATCATGAGCAGACTCAAGAACATGCCCGAGTGGAGGGCGCCTCAACACGTAGGCGCTACCGTTAGTGTCCTCACACCTAAAGGTCAGGTTCGAGTGCCCGCCTGCGATTAGTGAAAAACTGAGCGGTGGCTTGATCCCAGGAATTCGTTCAACCAACCATTTTGTCACTTTTTCTACGTTAATGCCTTCGACCACGACAACTTCCTCCTGACGCTATTTCCTGACGCTAATGCCTGCCTCGGATCTTGCATCCAAAGCCAATGACGCCGAGGGTATCAGTAATGTGCTAACTTGTCCCTGCCCACGATCAGAGAGGAATATTGACAAGTAATGAAAACGATTCGCTGCCATCAAATCAATGACGACATATCAACGATTTCCCTGGACGAGGTAGACATCGCGCCTCCCGCCGCAGGTGAAGTTCAGATTAAGGTGATGGCATGCTCAGTTAACTTTCCCGATGTTTTGATGATCCAGGGCAAGTACCAGTTTGCTCCACCATTACCGTTCGCCCCCGGCGGCGAGTTTGCCGGTGAGATAGTCGCTGTTGGATCAGGTGTCGATCAGTTTAGCATTGGGGACAGGGCGGTAGCCGGAACCCGCTATGGCGGATTTAGTGAGTTGGTTAACGCAGAGGTAGGGTCGGTTAAACCGATTCCTGCAGGAATCAGTTTCGAGAAAGCAGCCGCCTACCAGACAGCTTATTTGACAGCCTACGTAGCGCTCATCGTTAGAGGGGGGCTGAAACCTGGTGAAACCTTGCTGGTTCACGGGGCAACAGGGGGCGTTGGCCTGGCTGCTGTCGATCTTGGCAAACACTTTGGCGCAACCGTTATCGCAACCGGCGGCACGGACGAAAAACTCTCCGTGGTTAAGGCCAGGGGCGCGGACCATGTCATCAACTACACGTTGCCCGACGGGTCGCTCGGCGGGTTCAGGGAAAAGGTTAAAGCGCTGACGGATGGACTTGGCGCTGATGTGGTTTTTGATCCCGTTGGCGGAAGTGTTTTTGACGAAAGCATGCGCTGCATCAACTGGAACGGAAGAATACTGACCATAGGGTTCACGTCCGGCGTTTGGCCCAAGGCAGCTGTAAACCATATTCTTATAAAACAAATCAGCGTCATAGGGGTCCGCGCCGGCGAAATCGGACGGCGAGATCCTGAACTGGGCGAACGGACCCGAAGAGAG
>JABIVN010000141.1 GCA_018667205.1 Gammaproteobacteria bacterium
CCAGATACGGTGGTAGAAGCCCTGGAAACAGAAAAGCGTTACGAATCCATCGTCGACGGCCAACGCTATTACGTACTAGAGAAACGTTATGCACTGTTCCCACAGCGCAGCGGCACGCTTGAGATCCCGCGCGAACGATTTGTTGGCACACGCGGCCGTGGCGGCGTCTTTTCCCAACGCCAGAGAGTAAACGCCACCTCTGAATCGCATACGATTACCGTTAAAACCATCCCCGCATCATTTTCCGGAAAGAACTGGATCCCTGCCAAGGCACTTGGGGTAAAGGAAGCCTGGACTGAAGCAAGCCCTGTGTTCCGCGTGGGTGAACCCGTAAACAGGCAACTAGCGATCAGCGCCATCGGTCTTTCAGACGCGGTATTGCCCCAATTGGGCGAAATAAAAATCGACAACGCGAAAGTCTATGCGGATCCACCCGCGACTGAAAATAGCATCTCGCCAGATGGCATCACCGCATTGCAGATCACCACGGTTGGCGTTGTGCCAACCAAAGAAGGTAATCTCATATTGCCCGAAATACGTATCCCCTGGTGGAACACACAAACTGACCGCGAAGAAGTCGCGATCATCCCGGCGGAAACTTACAAAGTACTGCCTGCCCTGGGCGAAACGAACAACATAACCACAGTCACTGTGCCCCTATCAGAATTGAACCAACCCACGTTCATTTCTGAACCTATCAAACCTTACTGGCAATGGGCTGCAATCGCGTTTGGGTTTTTTTGGCTACTTTCCAGCTGGCAGTGGTTAATACTGAAGCGCAAGGTACGCGCAATGGAATCCGCAAATGTCACACGTCATGAGGTCCCGGCCTTGCGTGATCCGGACGAATCACGCGAATTTGGTGAACTGAAAAAAGCCTGTACCCGTAACCGTCCCGCTGACACCCACAGACAGCTATTCCTCTGGGGCAAAGCCCGCTTTCCCGAAATCCATTCCGTACTGGACCTGTGCCGATTAGACCCAAGACTTACTGAGGAAATCTCCCTGTTAGAAACGCACCTCTTCGGCGAAGGCGACAAAGGTTCATGGCGCGGCAAAGATATCCTAAAGGTGGCAGGCGAACTGCGTAACCGGAAAACCCAAAAACATAAAGACAGCGCACTTGAGACCGAGTTGAACCCCATCTAATCCGCTTATCTCAACCGCAGCGGCCACCACCCGACCGACATCTCGACCGAAGTGGCCATCACCCCGCCGTCATTTCGACCTAGGTGCGCAGCCATGGCGAGGAGAGATCTCCAGTCCCGCCAAAACAGGCTCCATAATTACAATTCTCATGAAACCGCCAGTCAAATCGAAAACCGTGCCGCTGTTTTTACAGAAAGAACTCGCATCAAATTCAGCCATTCGCCAACCTCCTAAACCTCAAAATCCTCAACAATGTTTGCCCCAATCAACAAGAAAGGAAAAAAAATGAGGGAATTAACCAAACAAGAAACACAACAGGTCAACGGTGGTGGATTAGACTGGAGAGCAGGTGCTTCAGCGGTGCTTACTTTGTCCATGTGGTCACCTGCTACGGCTTTTTTCGGTGTTCCGATTGCAGTCAGCATGTATGCTGTTTCAACGTTTTATCAGTAAATAAACGAGGGGCCGACACCGGCCCCAACCTCGGAGACAAAAAGTTGAGAGTTTGGGACAAAAGCCTAAAGACCAGCGCTGGGATTCAGGAAGAGCCGCGAATTCACTACCCAATACTCGGCTATTACAAAACTGGAACTAAAGCGCTTGAACAGCTCCTGCAGAACGGTAATCCACTAAGCCCGGTACTGGTAGAAATACCAGAGAACCCTGGCGTATTAGCCCACCCTATCAACTTGCCGCCTGCATTTTCCAGCGTCTTCTTTATCAATGCTGTGAAGAACCGCAAACGCATGATCGTAATCTCAGCATGCTATACAACCGCTGCCATCCTTCTGGGATTAATCTGGGAGTCCTTCGCTGAACTCACGTCCGTACCCGCCATACTGACCGCCACAATGTTTTTATACCTGTCCCTCGATTACTATTCTGTATTTCGCGGGCGCGAGGACCTTGCCGAACGCTGCACTTATTACGGCTGGATATTTAGTCGTTGTCGCCCTTACCTGATCACCGCCATCGTGTTTTTCATCGCTTCGGGAATTACACAATTCATCTTGGGGGGGGATGATTACCTTGATCAATTCGGCATGTACTTTGACCTACCTGATAACCAATACTACCGTATCCTTACCGGCTCGCTGGTGCACAGCCAGGCGGCCCACTATCTGACAAATTTTTCCTTCGCGATCGCGGTTTCGGCAATATGTGGACCTTCCCTAAGAATGAGCTTCGTCCCGCTGTTTCTAATTGGTGGAACAGTGTCGTTCGGAATGACCCTACTGATCGAACCCTACCTGAACTATCCAGATAGCCTGGGTTTGGTTGGAACTTCAGGCAGCATCGCCGCCTTACTGGGCGGCCTAATGGTTCTGATCGTCAAAAACCCAGCTAGCTACCCAAAGGGACTGTTCTACACGATCACCTTTTTCTTTACCCTGGGACTTGTTATCAGCGCTTTTTTTGACAGCATTATAAGTCTCTCTTGTCACTTATTCGGAGCAGCGGCGGGCTTAATCTGGGGCTTGTTTCTTCCTGACTACCTTTCATCGACAACAACAAACTAAGCGATTCCAATCGCAATGACCCCAACAGCGTCATCTAGACCAGAGTAGCGCAGCCCCCAACACCGTCATATCGACCGGTCTGTCATAGCCACAGAGCGGCAATCTCGGTACCCACCGGGCAAGCAGGCAATTTCTCTGTTTCTGGTTCCTGCGGCACCTGCCGTCGAATAACGGCGTATGGTTAACCGCTAACCTCGTTACAGGCGCTTGGTTTCAGGCGCTTGGTTACAAGCTCTTGGTTACAATCTCGTATACATCGGGTGAAAGGCCTTTAACATCCAAAATACGCTGCAGTTCGTCTTTCATTTTTACCTGTCGCCCGGTGTCAAACTTTTTCCAGCGGGTCAGGGGCGCTAAAACCCGCGCCGCCATCTGGGGATTGATAGCGTTAAGCTCAATCACCTGGTCTGCCAGAAACGCATAACCGCCACCATCCGCGGCATGAAAGTTCACGATGTTCGCCGCTGAGAATTGTCCGATCACCGCCCGCATTCTGTTGGGTACCTTAATATCGAATGCCTCGTGGCTCATCAATGCCTTCACATCATCAAGCGTGCCTGGTAGCGGGCAACTCGCCTGGATCGCAAACCACTGATCAACCACCAGCGCTTCGTTAACCCATCGGTTATAAAAATCAGCCAGTGCTTTTTCTTTTGGCGCCTGCGCAGTACTAGCCGCTGAACCAACCAGCGCACGAAGCGCCGCGCTGGTGTCTGTCATGTTGTTGGCAGTGGTAAACTGGTCGACGCAGAGTTGCACCATCTCCGTATCGTTAGGCTGCATGAGGTAAGCCAGTGCTACATTCTTAAGGGACCTTTCTGCAATCTGTCCGGCATTAGCCTCGTAGGCGACTTGCTTTTGGTTAAGTTTGTAAACCGAGAGCAAAAGCCCGCCGAGCTTCTTTGCAATGGTGTTCCTGACAAGGCTCCCGGCCTGATGAATTGCATCGATGTTAGCCTCCCCGGATAGCTGGATCAGGTAGCTCTCTGCAGGCAGCACCAACATGTGTGCAAGCATGGCCTTATCAAGCGTGGGATTCCCGGGGCCATCCACTGCCTGCGTTAGGTTCACATCAAACGCGCTGACCAATCGCGCGTCGACTCTTGGCGTTGCGCCCGCTTCAATTTGCCCAACCATCTCCTGGATCACGTCTACCGCGAGCCGCTGGCCCGCTTCCCAGCGGTTGAATCCATCCGAGTCATGGCTCATCAGAAAAGTCAGATCATCACGGGAGTAGCTGTAATCC
>JABIVN010000142.1 GCA_018667205.1 Gammaproteobacteria bacterium
ATCTCTTCCAGCAGGTCCTCCACACCAAGACCGGTTTTCGCACTGACCTGCAGGGCACCTGTCGCATCAATACCGATAATTTCTTCAATTTCCTGAATGACACGATCGGGTTCCGCCTGGGGCAGGTCGATTTTGTTTAGGACAGGTAGCACTTCCAGATTCTGCTCTATCGCCGTATAACAGTTAGCCACTGACTGGGCTTCCACGCCTTGGGCGGCATCCACTACCAGCAAAGCGCCCTCACAGGCTGCCATCGACCGTGAAACCTCATAGGTGAAATCCACGTGACCAGGCGTGTCAATGATATTGAGCTGATAGGTATTCCCATCCTTGGCGTCATACATAAGCGTCACGCTCTGTGCCTTGATGGTGATACCCCGTTCACGTTCGATATCCATCGAATCCAGTACCTGGGCCTCCATCTCGCGATCAGACAACCCTCCACATAGCTGGATAAAACGATCAGCCAGCGTGGACTTGCCATGATCAATATGGGCAATAATAGAAAAATTTCTGATACGTGCGGGCTCTGTCACAAAAACTCAATCTTAGGAAATCAGTGAGGGGGTTGGGGGTGTTTCGCGCGCAAGAAGTCTATAGTAAAGCGTCCCCGCGCGCCATTGGCCCCTACATAACAGGCACCTTCAGCGCCAGATACTGGGGCAGTTTATTTCGGACAATCCTGATATGAACCGAAATATCACCTGGCAGAGCCGCAACGAGCCTCTCCAACTGAGCTACGCTGGTAACAGCTTCACCATCAACGTCAGTTAACACATCGCCGGGTTGAATTCCTGCGTCACGAGCCGGACCAGCGTACACCTGACTGATAATGACACCTTTCCCAACGTCCAATCGACGTTTATCTGCGTCTTTTAGGTCAACGATATCAATGCCTATTCGGTTTCCATTGACTGCCGAAGGTGAGCTGTTACTCCGCGGATCAAGACTCCCATCATCCAACTTACCGATAGTCACTGCTATTTCCTGGCGTTTACCACTGCGCATTACGTCAAGGGTCGCAACTGATTCGGCTCTGGTCCGGCCAACCAGATGGGGCAGGTCCGACGAAAGATCGATGATTTTGCCATTGAAAGACAAGATGATATCGCCTTCACGCAGCCCGCTGTCTTCAGCGGGGCTATCGGCGAATACCTGAGTGACAAGCGCACCCGCAGGCCTATCCAGGCCAAAGGACTCAGCCAGATCCCGATCCACTCGCTGGATCAAGACCCCAAGCCATCCGCGGGAAACCACGCCCTTATCTTTTAGCTGTTCCGCAACTTCCATCGCGACATCAATTGGAATGGCGAAAGACAGGCCCATAAAACCGCCGGACCGAGTCAATATTTGTGAATTGATCCCAACGACCTTGCCATTTAGATCCAGCAAAGGTCCGCCGGAATTACCTGGATTGATCGCCACATCAGTCTGAATAAAAGGAACATAGTTGCCATTGTTTTCCGGCAAACTTCTGCCTATTGCGCTGACAATACCCGCCGTCACACTATGTTCGAAACCGAATGGTGAACCGATCGCAACAACCCACTGACCTGCTTCAAGGCTTTCAGACGAGCCCATTTCTAACGTCGGAAGATTCTCACCTTCTATTTTTAACAACGCCAGATCCGACAGGGGATCCTGCCCAACAATCACTGCTTCGCGCTCTCGCCTGTCGCTAAGGGCCACCATAATTTCGTCCGCGCCATCAACAACATGATTGTTAGTCAAAATGTACCCATCTGACTCGATAATAAAACCGGAACCCGCACCGGGGCCTGGTTGCTGGCGCTCTGGCATCTCGCGAAAGTAGCGCCTGAACATCTCTGGCACATCCTGCTCCTTTAAGCCCTCGAACCGATCAACTTTTGCCCGGGTTGTTCTAATGTTAACGACGGCCGGTGATGCCTTTTTTACCAGCTCTGTGAATTCAGGATAATCGGCTCGCACCGAGAATAGAGACAAAGTACCCACCACGAGCAGCATTGCGACGATGATTAATTTCTTCATGATAAGTTTTCCGATATTTTTAGCGCGCTCTGTGGCACCGAGTAACAAACAAGAAATCCGGCCAGGAATGCCGTCAGGGCGATACCAACCGTCAGGACTTCAGAAAGCCCAAGACTATCGCATACTACAACCGCAATAACGGTTGCGAGAAGGGGCTTGATCCAGCTGTTCCAGAGCATTCCCCACTGCGCGTGGAGCGACAGTTCAACTATCGCTTTGTCGCCGCGAACCTGCGGCAGGTTAACGACCTTAAGCCTATCTGCACACCCAGAACACCCGCTGCAGGCTGGACCTTGAGACGCAAAATCATCCCTGTCTGACGAAATGCGATTTACATTAAGTAAGGTCATAGCGTTAGGATCATCCAGTCGAACTAATAAATAACTGGCTCAACTGATTTAGCTACCCGCCGAGCGGTTCGCACAGGAACCTCTCCAACGACCGTTATCTGTCGGCCGGTTTTCTGGTGGCGGCGAGTAATGACAGCGGTGCCGCCTTCCGTCGTTGCAAGGTCGGGCATCGGCGCGCGGCCGGTTGTTTCGATGAAGACCGAAAATGTCGCAAGACCATCGGTGAAATGGAGACGATTACCTTGAATTCGAACGGGCCTGAAGCCATCAGGTAGCCAATTAACTTTCCAAACAGGCTTCTCTTTCCTTTCACTGACATCGAGCGCCAAAGGATGTGAGATGGTGCCCCCCCTTATTGCCGTCTGCATGCTTGATTTATTAACAGATTCACCCACTTCGATGTGTGTGAATTGGAATATTTCTTTAACTTTGCCGCGCTCTATTAAATGGGACTGCAGCAGCAGCCCGGTTTGCTGATCCAGCCAGACTCGATAACCATATCTATCATTAAAACTGGGTGAAACCGTTAAGACGACCGCAGGACGCCCCGCGACTCTACCCTCACCTTGCATAGCAAGGTTGTATAAATTTTGGGTCGATAAAACCCGATCTGAAAATGCAGGTGTAAATGGGCCAATATGTACATCGTGATCTGACAAGTCGTCCGCAGATAAATCAGACCTGGGATGGTAACAATGTGCCTCACCATCTTCGCGATAGAGCTCATGAATATCACCATTCAGGTTATAGAGCCTTTCAAGTTCCTTACCCTGTTCTACCACATGGACGATACGAACATTATCAAAACGGCTGCCCCGAATGAAAGTGAAGTTACCCGCATAGTTTTCACTGCGAAGCGCACGACCCATCTTCTCCAGCCACGCGGTCGGGGAGGAGCCTTCAGCGGATAAAGAGCCTTCAGCGGATAAAGAGCCTTCAGCGGACGCAGAGCCGTCAAATTCAGCATAGACAAACCCGGGTAACAGCAATGCAGACACCACACTTAAGGTGCCCGCAAGCCATCTTGTTGCGATATATGCTTTCATGAGGAATATATTATTTTTTCGGCGTTTCTTTATAGTTCACAAATTGCTTGCTGGGGTTCATTCGACTCATCTGGTCGTGTTGATTAAGGTAGGCGCGGAGTCGGCGCTGCTTTTCTTCATCAAGCTCTACAAGTTCCGAAGTCCGGGGCTGAACATCACTCTGATTTGCGACTGGCTGGACATCGAGTGTTCGAGACTGATTGCTTGAAACAGTACCCATAGAACCCCTCTGCGCATCGGCAAAGGAAGATGATTCCGATGGCTGCTGAATACCGATATAGATGGCAACCACCATCGAAGCTGCCAGCGCCAGGCTTCCAGCGACAACGGTTCTAGGAGGGACCCGTTTTTTGACTTCTTTGGAATGGCTGTCTTCAGAACCAATCGCATCAGTAATGCGCGCAAATAACTGCTGGTGATCCTCAATGGAAACAGCGCCGCTATCCGTTCTTAATGTTGAACCGACATGCTGGTAAGTAGCCCAGCTGGACGTCAGAGATTGATCGGAACGAAACTCCCGGACCAATCGGTGTAACTCGATTTCGCTTGCCTCGCCGTCAATGAACGCCGACAAGGACTCTCTTTTTGTATCCAGTGTGCTTCTAATCACTCGTTTCCCTCAGAATGCCCACAATATAGGGCTATCAACCAATCGCTTCAATGCTTTTCTCAACCGCTTCCCTAGCCCTGAATATGCGGCTACGGACCGTTCCAACCGGGCATTCCATCACCTCGGCAATTTCCTCGTAGCTCATCCCTTCAAACTCTCGAAGAGTGACTGCGACCTTTAATTCCTCGGGCAAATTCTCAATAGCATCAAAAATCACTTTTTGTAGCTGCTCCGTCGCAAGACGGCTCTCGGGCCCCGCTACATCCTTTAAGACAGCAGAATCCGCCTGAAATTCCCCATCAACATCAATATCTGTG
>JABIVN010000143.1 GCA_018667205.1 Gammaproteobacteria bacterium
CTTTTATACCGGTGGTACCGTTCACATCGTTATCAACAACCAGATTGGTTACACGATGAGTGATCCAGCAGATGCGCGGTCGACGCACTACTGCACAGAAGTCGCCAAGATGGTTCAAGCGCCAGTATTTCATGTCAACGGAGACGACCCCGAAGCGGTTGTGTTTGTGTCGCAGCTTGCGCTGGACTACAGGATGGAATTCAAGAAAGACGTTGTCATCGATATCGTTTGTTATCGCCGACGTGGACATAACGAAGGCGATGAACCTGCGGTCACTCAACCGGTGATGTACAACAAGATTCGTAAGCACCCAACTACTCAGACGCTCTACTCAAATAAAATCATCGCGGAAGGTGCCATCGATGCCTCGGATTACCAGGCTCGGATCGAAGGCTATCGTGATTCATTAGATGAAGGTAAGGGTGTTGCCTGGGATTTTTTGACCAAGCCAGATACCTCTATGCATGTTGACTGGACGCCGTACCTTGGCCATGACTGGGATATTCCGTCAGACACGACCTGTGACTTGAACCGATTTCAGGAAATTGCGCGCAAACTTAACGAGATACCGGAAGGTTTCGTGTTGCAAAAACAGGTAGGAAAGATCGTTGAAGATCGGCGTAAAATGGGCGCTGGTGATTTGCCCAGCAACTGGGGCTTTGGTGAAATCATGGCCTACGCGACCTTGCTGGACCAAGACTTTAGCATCAGGCTAATCGGTCAGGATATTGGCAGAGGAACCTTCGCGCACCGGCATGCGGTTTTGCACAATCAGACAGACGGCACCACGTTAATGCCTCTCGCGGGTCTGGAGAAAGAGTCCAATCGGTTCTATCTGTATGACTCGTTTCTTTCAGAGGAAGCGGTGCTAGCGTTTGAGTACGGGTATTCCGGTACAAGTCCAAATACCCTGGTGATCTGGGAAGCCCAATTTGGCGACTTTGCAAATGGTGCTCAGGTGGTTATCGACCAGTTTATCGCTTCTGGTGAACACAAGTGGGCGCGGCTCTCAGGTCTCACGATGTTATTACCTCACGGTTACGAAGGCGCAGGACCAGAGCACAGTTCAGCCAGGTTAGAACGATACCTGCAACTTTCAGCCGAGCACAACATTCAGGTGTGCGTGCCAACGACCCCCGCGCAGATGTTTCATCTTTTGCGCCGCCAGGCTATTCGGCCACTTCGTAAGCCTCTTATTGTCATGACACCGAAGAGCCTTTTAAGGCACAAAGAAGCCGTTTCAGGTCTTGAAGAGTTCTCTGATGGGGCCTTTCAAACATTTATAGGTGACCTTCATACGGAAGATGCCACGAATGTTGAGCGAATCGTATTCTGTAGCGGCAAGGTATACTACGACCTGCATGAGAAACGAGTTGCAGATAGAATTAAGAATGTAGCGATTGTTCGCATTGAACAACTGTACCCGTTTCCGGAAGTGGACATGCAGGCCACGTTGGAGATGTACCCAAATATCAAACATGCTGTCTGGTGTCAGGAAGAACCCATGAATCAGGGTGCGTGGTATTCAAGTCAGCATCATATGCGTCGTGTTCTGCATCGGGTATTTCCGAGCCTATACCTTGCCTACACGGGCCGCGAGGCATCTGCGGCCGCAGCGGCTGGTTATATGTCTTTGCATGTTAGGCAGCAGAAAAAACTGGTGCACGATGCACTGTGTGGAGTTAATCATGGTATCAATTAAAGCACCCCAGTTTCCAGAATCAATCGCAGATGGCGAGGTAGCAGTGTGGCATGTTGCTTTGGGTGAAGCCGTGCGACGCGACCAGATTCTCGTCGATATTGAGACAGATAAGGTCGTATTGGAAGTAGTCGCCCCATCTGATGGGATGCTTACCACCATTTACAAGGCCCAAGGAGATACTGTTCTCACCGAAGAAGTGCTGGGTGAATTTGAAGCTGGTGAAGTGATTGCAGTGACTCTGGATACCACCGTCCAGGATACCACAGCCCTGGATACCATAGCGCTGGACATAAAAGGGCATAAAGCGGGGGCGCCGGTGGTTCATACTTCGACCAACGAGGAGCCTTTAGCAGAGACAATCGCGAGCCCTGCAGCCAAGAAAATGGCAGCAGAGAACAAGATTGATGTTACCCGTATTGAGGGCACGGGCAAGGGAGGCAGGGTCACTAAGGAAGATATTTTGAAAACAGTAGCACAGCTAGAAGGCCAGAGAGAAAAAACAGTATCCGATCCCAGGCATGTGCTGCCCAGCGCCACTGATAATGAAAGAATAGAGCGACGGGTACCGATGACCCGGTTGCGAGCGAGTATTGCTCGTCGGCTAGTAGAGGCCCAGCAAACAGCCGCTATGCTGACGACGTTTAATGAAATTGATATGCAGGCCATCATGGACTTGCGTGCCAGGTACAAAGATGATTTTGCCAAGTATCACAATGGCACCAAGCTAGGATTTATGTCTTTTTTCATCAGGGCGAGTGTGGAAGCGCTGAAACGGTTCCCAGCGGTCAATGCGTCAATTGACGGAAGCGATATTGTGTACCACGGTTATCAGGACATCGGTGTTGCGGTTGGTTCGCCCAGGGGTTTGGTGGTGCCGGTAATCAGGGAAGCCGATAGTCTGACCATTGCGGAGCTAGAGGACCAGGTTCGGGAGTTCGGCACGAAGGCCCAGGAAGGTAAGCTCTCGATTGACGATATGACGGGTGGTACATTTACCATTTCAAATGGCGGAACTTTCGGTTCTCTATTATCAACGCCGATCCTGAATCCACCGCAGACGGGTATCCTGGGGATGCACAAAATTCAGGAACGCCCTGTTGCTGTTAATGACGAGGTTGTGATTCGACCTATGATGTATGTGGCTTTATCTTATGACCATAGGTTAATCGATGGGCAGGAAGCGGTCAGGTTTCTGGTGACGCTTAAAGATTTTCTGGAAGAACCCGCCAGGATTCTGCTGGATCTATAAATCTATCGAAATCGTAAGGATAAACGAGCCATGTCGTTGAATTTTGATGTCATTGTTATTGGCGGGGGACCTGCGGGTTACCACGCGGCTATACGGGCTGCCCAGCTTGGGTTAAAGACTGCCATCGTAGAAAAGTGGCTTAATAAAGATAACAAAACTGTATATGGCGGTACTTGTTTA
>JABIVN010000144.1 GCA_018667205.1 Gammaproteobacteria bacterium
AGACAGCGCCGCAGTAATGAAAACAGAAACACGTAACAATTTACCCAGCGCATTTGCTGTCGTGATGTCCGCGCCGCCTGCAATAAACGATGCCTCTGCTTCTGCGATAAACCGCGACAGGAAGTATGCCAATAGGCCAACAACCCCAATGAATCTGGCGGGTTCAATCAACTGCTCTAGCGTTGAGCCTGTGCCGACCGCTAACATCTCCGCTGCCCAGCTAAACCCTATGACCCAAATCAGCCAGGCTGCAGGTTTCCTTGCAGACCGGACCAGCGCGTCGTCCCAGAGGCTATTACTGCGCTGCGTCTGCTCCTCCAGTTTCTCCAGCAGTCGTTTGGCAACGTAATTACAAATCAAGGTCAGTAATACAACCAGGAACACCCAGAGTAACTCTGGCCGCAGAATAAATTCCCGAATCAAATCAATAGTTTCTTCAATCATGTGGCAAGCTTAATACAAAATTGGAACTCGATTCTAACGCGAGGCCACCAGCGCGAGAAAGTCTTTAGTGTTTATTCCTGGGGTCCGGGAAGTTCGGAGGATTTTTCCTAAGGCGAACCGGGTTGAAGTCAATTCGAGCGGGGTCACTTTTGACGGGGATAGCGCTTGTCTGACGGCCAGACTGACTTGGAATTCTCAACCCGCGTTGCGGCTGGCTAATGTCCTGACGAGTGTCCTGACGAATGTCCTGATTAGTACTCTTCAGGCTATTAACTACCGGTGCCATTAAGCCCGACAGTAACCAAGCGTCACTGGCCCCCCATTCACTTAGCACCTCCATCAAATCTGTCCCTTCGCTTGGCAGGACCGGCCCGACCATTACCCTATAGTAGGTTTCGCCAGCAACCTCATTGCGCCGAACTGTCAACTCATGGGCAAGGATTTCGGGTAACGAATTGCTAAGCTTGCTGGCGTAGTCATTAGCGTTCTCGGCGATTTCGTAACTTCCTATGACCACATAATTACCGGCAATGCCAACTGCAGTGGTGCCACCTAAGTTGGCACCAACATCTTCGGTCGACATAGCCATGTCCATTACCCAAGTCCCTGCACCTTGCGCATACTCATCGTCGAAGTCGCGTAGCATTGCATCTATTTCAGCGAGCTCAGTCGGGCTCAACGCGTCCCCTGCCCCAAGGTCAGAAAAAACTGTCTCCATGTAAGGCGTACCGTCATCAAATCGAAGTATCCATGAGTCAGAGACCCCAACTTTTAAGAGTTGCTGGCGAAGGTCCGCTTGACCACCGGGTGCAACCGGCGCGCCGGTTAACAATCTGTACTGAACCTTGGCGTTAACAATCGACTCAAAAAGCAGCACTTCAACGCCAGCATCATTACTTATTCGGTTGCCTTCAACCCTCGCGGTGTTCTCGTCCACGAAACTACCTAAAACCCAAAAGACGTCTTCGGCAGACGCTGATCGACAAATGATTAAAAGCAAGATCAAAGGGAGCATTCGATTTAATGGCATGTTCATTATCGTCTTGTTACCGGCCTGATGTATTCCAGCGGCCATCATAGCCCACTATTAACCAACACCGGAAACACCTTACAAAACGCGACGAAACCACCCTCATACAATCCGAAGTCGCACTCGGCACAGATACGGTGTCAGGTCTTGAAAAAAACATTGCCAAGTCAGCATTGCTGTATATAATCACAGTTACTGTATAAATAAACAGTCTTAATCTATGAACAAACTGACCGCAAGACAAACTGAAGTACTCGAATTCATCAAGAGTTACATTGAAGAGACCGGGTATCCACCCACCAGGGCCGACATCGCTAAGAAGCTTGGCTTCAAAAGCGCCAACGCATCTGAAGAGCACCTGAAAGCCCTGGCACGCAAGGGCGCGATCGAAATGATCCCTGGCACTTCCAGGGGCATTAAACTACCGGAAAGTGAAAATGAGGGTCTGCCAATTATCGGCCGGGTCGCGGCAGGTAGCCCGATTCTGGCTGAGGAGCATATTGAAGATTACTGCGAACTACCGGCCACTTTTTTCAGCCCTAATGCAGACTACCTATTGCAGGTGCGGGGCGACAGTATGATTGAATGCGGCATCATGGATGGAGACCTGCTGGCGGTGCACAAAACTCAGAATGTTAATAATGGTGACATTGTTGTGGCGCGTATTGAAGACGAAGTCACCGTCAAACGTTTCAAACAATCCAGAAGTAAACACCAAGTGACGTTGTTTCCAGAGAACAAGGATTATTCGCCGATTGAAATCGACCTACGCCACCAGCATTTCGAAATAGAAGGCCTGGGCGTAGGGGTTATTCGACACTAGTAGGCTTTTACCTTAAGCGAACAGGCCGAAACCATTTTTGGGTTTAACCATTTTTGGGTTTAACCATTTTTGGGTTTAAAGATTCTTGGGTTTAAAGATAGCTTTCAGGACTGACAGAAAGAGCCAGCAGATCATTTTTACGCACTTTCATTGACCTGCTGGTTCTTTTTATTAGATTAGCGATGAAAAGAACTCAAAGAACCGTTGTCAACGCGGTTGAGCCGCCCTAATTTTTTAGCGGACCACTTTTAATCTTCAGCGACTTTCTTGACCTTGACCTTTTTTTTGACCGCTTTCTTCTTTCGGGGTTTAGCCACTTTTTCGGTTTCCACCCACTTGTCGTCAATATAGTCCGCACGCCAGCCAGACGGCTTGCCTTCGTCATTTTCTGTCATGACGTACTGCTCTTTCGTTTTACGTGCGAACTTCACAAGACTTCGATTACCATCAGGGTCCTGAACAGGTGCTCTCATTAGGAAACCGTACTTGGGATCAATTTCATTCTGGTGCGACAGCAATTCATCCAGAAAAGGCGCGCGTGTTTCCCTATTCTTGGGAAACTGACTAGCGGCAAGAAATATACCCGCTGCGCCATCTCTCAATATATAGGTGTCCTCTACCTTTAGGCATTCCAACTCTGGCATTGGCACAGGGTCCATCTTGGGAGGCGCTGGTTCACCGCTGCGCAGAAGCTTACGGGTATTCTTACAATCGTCACCCGTGCAGCCAAAGTACTTACCAAACCGGCCAGTCTTAAGCTGCATCTCTTTACCGCACTTGTCACACTCCAACAACGGACCGTCGTAGCCCTTGATCTTGAACTCACCGCGTTCAATAGAAAACCCGGCGCAATCGGGATTGTTACCACAAACATGAAGCTTTCGTTCTGTATCGATCAGGTAGCTGTCCATCGCGGTGTTGCACTTCTCACAACGCCGTTTGTTTCTCAGTATCCGTGATTCTTCTTCTTCGTCGCCATTGACGCTAACAACTTCATCGCCTGAAATTAGGTTAATGGTATTCTTACAACGCTCTTTCGGCGTCAGGGCATACCCAGAGCAACCCATGAACACACCGGTACTCGCCGTCCTGATCTGCATATCCCGGCTACACTTTCCGCATTTAATATCTGTCATCGACGGCTCATTCGAGCGCATACCGTCTTCACCACCTGCCGCTTCTACTTTCTTATCGAAATCTTTGTAAAAATTATCCAGCAGGCTTTTCCACTCCAAATCCCCGTCCGAGACCTTGTCCAAGTCTTCTTCCATTTGGGCAGTGAAGTCATAGCTCATCAGGTCTTCAAACGATTCGTTTAACCGTTCCGTCACCACATCGCCGATTTTCTCAGCATAGAGTCTTTTGCTCTCCAGCCTGACGTAACCGCGATCCTGAATAGTCGTAATAGTTGCGGCATACGTTGACGGTCGGCCAATACCTTTCTTTTCTAGCTCGCGTACCAGGCTTGCCTCTCCAAAACGGGCAGGTGGCTTAGTGAAATGCTGCGACGGAAACAGTTCTTTGACGTTTAGAGTCTGGCCAACTTCATAGGCCGGCAGCGGTTGCTCTTCTTCTTTTCGCCCGGCTGGTGGCTGCACCACCGTAAAACCGTCAAACTTCAGAATTCGACCACGAACACGAAGCTCAAGGTTTTCTGCACCAACCAGCACTGAGGTTGAAAGATAATCCGCATTCGGCATCTGACAAGCTACAAACTGACGCCAGATCAATTCGTAAAGCCGCTCTGCATCTCTTTCCATATTCTTGAGTTGGGTGGACTTGACGCGGGCATCAGATGGGCGAATTGCCTCGTGTGCTTCCTGCGCGCCTTCGTTGCTTGAATACAACCGGGGCTCGTTCGGCAGGTATTGCTTACCGTATTCAGCGCCGATCAGGTCTCGACAACCCGCAACTGCTTCCGAGCTTAGGTTAGTTGAGTCCGTTCTCATATAAGTGATGTAACCAGCTTCATACAGACGCTGGGCCATGATCATGGTCTTCTTGACACCGTAACCCAGTCGTGTGCTCGCTGCCTGTTGCAAAGTGGATGTTATATAAGGTGCCGTTGGCCTGGTCTGGGTGGGTTTATCTTCCCGGCTGGTGATCTTAAATTCAGCATTATTGAGTATCTCTAGCGCTGCGTTTGTCTGTTCTTCATTTACCGGTCGGAAACTCTTGCCATCCTGTTTTGTGACCTGAAAGCGAACACCGTCGTCTGCCTCGTTCGCCGACTGTATCAGCTGAGCAAAGATGTCCCAGTACTCTTCCGGGATAAATGCCCTAATTTCCCGTTCGCGCTCAACAATTAACTTAACCGCAACAGACTGAACTCTTCCCCCGGAAAGACCACGGGCTACCTTCGCCCACAAAAGCGGCGAGATCTTAAAGCCCACGACTCGATCAAGAAATCGTCGGGCCTGCTGAGCGCTAACTTGATCCATATCGATATCACCAGGTGTTTCAAACGCTTCCTGGATTGCTTTCTTGGTAATCTCGTTGAATACGACACGGTGGTATCTCGATTCATCACCACCGATCGCCTCACGCAGATGCCATGCAATAGCTTCGCCCTCGCGATCGAGGTCCGTCGCCAGATATATCTCGTCGGCACCCTTCGCGAGCGTTCTTAATTCAGAAACAACTTTCTCTTTACCTGGAAGAATCTGGTAGTTCGCCTTCCAGCCATCATCGGGGTCAATACCCATTCGGG
>JABIVN010000002.1 GCA_018667205.1 Gammaproteobacteria bacterium
CTCCAATGGAATGTTCGTCTCTGAATCGATCGGTCCCGATGACCAGGTTAGAGATATGAATGGACTGTTTGCGATCCCGGGTTTGATTGATGCTCATGTCCATATGTGCCTGGACCCCGAGTTAAAGGATCCATTTCAACAGACTGTCCCCGGTAAAGAAAAAGTCACTGAAGATATTCGAAAGCGCGCTTCCATGATGGTCAGAGCTGGCATTACGACAGCAAGAGACCTGGGTGGTGGTGAATATCTTGAGCTTAAAGTGCGTGATGAAATTGCTGCGGGCAAGACCCTTGGCCCCAGATTGGTGTGCGCCGGCCAACCCATCACATCTGTTGGCGGCCATTGTCATTTCTGGGGTGGGGAAGCCAGTGGCGATGATGAGGCGGTTGCTGTGTTAGAGCGCCAGAGAGAAGAAGGTGTAGACCTGATCAAAATGATGGTAACGGGCGGCAACATTACGCCAGGCTCACGTCCGGTAGACAGCCAGTTCGAGGATCAAACGGTGACGAATATCGTTGCACTGGCAAAACAGTATGGCTTTCACGTTGCAGCGCATTGTCACGGTACTGATGGTATTCGTCAGGCTGCCTCAGCAGGTGTTACAACGGTTGAGCATTGTTCATGGGTGGGAGAATCCGGTTGGGGGAAAACATTCGATGCCGCGGTTGTTTCACTCATGGCTAACAATGGCGTATGGGTGTCTCCAACGATTAATGCCGGCTGGAAGAGGTTCACACAGAAAGACTTTACCGAGATGGTGCAGCAGAATTACAGAAACATGAAGGAAGCGGGCGTACGCCTTATTGCGTCCACCGATGCGGGTATCCCGAATGTTTTTCATCATGACTTACCAAGGGCGCTGCCGGTTTTCGCTCATTTTGCAGGATTATCTGCGGAAGAGGTTTTGCGAGCGGCCACATCGGATTGTGCCGAGGCAATTGGGCTTGGTGGGGTAACGGGTGTCATCAGGCCGGGCTACTCTGCCGATTTTGTGCTCTACGAAGAGGATCCATTGGTAAATCTTAAAGCGCTGGAAAAACCCTTCATGGTTGTCAGTAAAGGTAGAGAGGTGCATCCAGTCTAGGTTTGCTTGTACCGGATTAGCACGACATGCTTAGGCGGACGATGCTCGCTGTGGTCCGGCAAAGTAGCGGCCCGTTCGCTTAATTTTATGCCGCTGTATTAATCCGTCTTTGTTAGCGATGCGTTGATTGACAGGCCCGTCTCATCTAGGTAGCTTGCAGGCTGATAAACGCAACGGACGTCTAATGGAAAACTTGTTTGATTTATCCGGTAAGGTTGCTGTGGTTACCGGGTCCACAAAAGGTATCGGTCGGGCGATCGCTGAGCAGATGGTCTTTAATGGCGCTGATGTCGTGATCTCGAGTCGTAAAGAGGATGCATGCCAGAGCGTTGCAGACGAAATCAATGCTGGGCTGGACGGGAAGGGCGGTAAAGCTATCCCCATCCCGTGCCACATTGGTTACAAAGAACAAATGCAACGATTGGTGGATAGCACGCGGGAGCAACTGGGCAAGATCGATATCCTGGTCTGCAATGCCGCTGTCAATCCCTACTACGGCTCCATGATGGACATTCCCGACACGGCATTTGAGAAGATCCTCGATTCCAACGTCAAGTCTAATCACTGGCTTTGTCAATTAGTACTGCCGGAAATGGTCGAGCGCAAAGACGGCGTTATTCTGATTGTTTCGAGTGTTGGCGGATTAAATGGGAGTGCAGTGCTGGGAACCTACGGGATCTCAAAGGCCGCTGATATGGCGCTTGCAAGGAATATCGCGACAGAGTTTGGGCCGCATAATATTCGTGCCAACGCTATTGCTCCAGGATTAATTCGCACCGATTTCGCGAAGGCATTGTGGGAGAATCCGGAGACTCTGACGGCGTCCACAGCGAATGCTAGTCTCAGAAGAATAGGGGAGCCCGAGGAAATCGGCGGCGCGGCAGTTTTCCTGGCTTCCCGGGCGGGTAGTTTTATGACCGGACAAACGGTCGTGATCGACGGTGGACGTTGATTTCATGCGCTAAGTTACTGCTGAAGTAGAAAATCTGGTATCCGTTGAGTACCATGTTAAGCCTTTGCATAGTGGGGTTTAGAAGACGTGGAACGAAGAGATTTCCTAAAGATCTTTTCAATAGGAGCTGTCGCAACAATAAGTCCCCCCATTCTGGCGACCACGAGCAGTGCGGATCTTGGCCAATATAGGGCCAAGATGACTGACTTCGGCCAGTCTTACGCGACTGACGCCTACATCGAGCGTGAAAAGTACCCAGTTCTTATTTCAAGTTTCAGACGTATAGACTGCGTCCAAAGCCATATGGGTCACGGTAACTTTAATGTGCTAGGTTTTGACGAAATGCTTCGTTACGGTCGGCGCTACAGTAGCGTTGGTGAGTTCACGCAGGCAGAAGAGATGTTCCTGGAAGAAATATTTACCACTGATGCCAAGCGATATGGGTTTATGGGCAAGAAAGTTATCGAAGAGTTGACTGCACCCATCCCTGAAAAAGATCGAAAAAAAATCGGACACACCGGTCATTTCCTATATCGGGGTGAATCCGAAAGACTCTACAAAAAGCTCCAGCAAGATCTTGGTACAGGTATCGTGCTGACTTCTGGAATCAGAAGCGTTGTGAAGCAGACCCATCTGTTTCTTGCGAAGTCGATTCAATCGGAAGGAAACTTGTCAAAAGCATCACGAAGCCTTTCGCCCCCGGGACATTCTTATCATGGGGTTGGTGACTTTGATGTTGGTAAGACGGGTTTTGGCCGGAAAAACTTTACTCAAGCTTTCGCGGAGACTGAAGAGTTTCGGAAGCTGGTTGATCTCGGTTATGTCGATATTCGCTATCCGCGAGACAATATGCTCGGCGTTCGTTATGAACCCTGGCATATTAAGGTAGTGTGATCTGGGTAGCAGCTGTTGCTAGAAGCAATACTGGCTCTTTGTGAAAAACCTGGCTAACTGTTCTTGTTGTTTCGTTTGTTCCTTCCCCTGCCCGGTCGCTGAAGGCCCCAATTGTTGCCTCATTAATGCTTATCAGCGAAGATGTCACTTTGGCGCTCTTATACAATGTTAGGAGCCGGATAGTGTCAATCAGTAAGGACTGGAGATAGAAATTATGGAAGAGGTGAAAACATCAACTCGGGCACTTTTGGTTAGTGCCGTAGTGCTGCTGATTATTCTTGTTACGGGCCCGTTGGGTTACAAATTCTCAATCGTGCCATTGGAACCGTCGCTAGTCAGCTTGCTGATTGCCGTTGCAGGTGGTGCCCTGGTTTTTCTGATTGGTCTGGTTTATTTGGTTATCGCCATGCGGTCTGGCCTTGGCAGAAATCGAAATCTGGTCATCGTATCGATGATCCTGGGCCTGGTACCTGTTGGGATTATGGGACCACAAATGGCGGCTGCTGGTGATGTCCCACCGATTCATGACATAACGACAGATACCGCCAATCCACCTGAGTTTGTTGCGATTGTATCTTTGCGGAAGGACGCCCCCAATGGCTACGAGTACGGTGTTTCTGAAGCGTGGCCCGCTGAGAAACTCGGCGCCGCTACCATGGAAGCGTACTCTGGTCTTCAACCCATCGAGTCCGGTTTGTCTGTTGCGGAAGCAGTTGACCGCACGGAAGCGGTCCTGCAGGCCATGGGTCTTAAGATCGTGGCTGTAGATAAGGCTGCGGGTCTGGTGGAGGCGACCGCGACGACCTTCTGGTTTGGTTTTAAGGACGATATGGTTGTGAGAATTGTTGGTGACGGAGAAGGCTCTAGAATTGATTTACGATCAATGTCGCGAGTCGGACAGAGTGATGTTGGTGCTAACGCTGCGCGTATTACTGATTTTGTCGACCGCTTTTAGTCCTGGACAGAGAACTCAGCGTTGATCAGGCCGTAAGCTTAGAGATAACCAAATCATTAACTTGCTTTGGATTGGCTTTGCCGCCTGTTTCCTTCATTACCTGGCCGACAAAGAAACCAAGCACCTTTGTCTTTCCGCTTCGGAATTGCTCAGCTTGCTTGGAGTTCTCCATGATGATGCGGTCGATAATGGGTTCAAGCTCGCTGCTATCTGAGACTTGAACCAGGCCTTCGGATTGAATGTAATTGTCGACCGAATCAGTCTTCCCCTCCCACAATGCATTGAAAACCGTCTTGGCTATTTTCCCGGAAATCGTGCCATCCTGAATTCGTAGGATTATCTCTGCCATTGCTCGGGCAGTCACAGGGGAATTAGAGATGTCCATATTGTCCCGGTTCAGGCCACCCAGAAGATCACCCTTTATCCAGTTCGCAGACAGGATTGGGTCGCTGCAAATCTCTACACAGGCTTCGAAATAGGTAGCCAGCCCGAGTTCGGAGGACAACAAGCGGCTATCTTCATCCGTTAATCCCATTTCTGTGTGGAATCGTGCCCGCTTTTGTGCAGGGAGTTCCGGCATCGAGCTTCTGACTGTCTCAATAAATGCGTCGTCTATGATAACGGGCAGGAGATCAGGTTCAGGGAAGTATCGATAGTCAGTCGCAGTTTCTTTGCTGCGCATGGGGCGCGTTTCGTCTTTGTCCGGGTCGTAGAGTCGGGTTTCCTGTGTGATTTTCCCGCCAGATTCCAGAACTTCAGTTTGACGTATTACTTCATACTTTATCGCGGCCTCAAGGAACCTAAAAGAGTTTACATTTTTGGTTTCTGTCCGAGTGCCATACTCGTCGTTGCCTTTCTTTCGAAGTGACACGTTGGCATCGCAGCGTAACGAGCCCTGTGACATATCCCCATCGGAGACTGAAAGGTAGGTCACTAGTTGGTGAATCGTTTTCGCATAGCTAAC
>JABIVN010000145.1 GCA_018667205.1 Gammaproteobacteria bacterium
ATCATTTTTTCCAGCTTTTGCGGTGGAATCGCAAGAAGTTCGGGCCTCATATATGAGGTTGCTTCGTTGTATTTCGTTGAAAGTGTTCGGGCTCGGGAAAAGTTCGCACTGTTCTCGCCTACCCGCATGTCTTCATAAGACTTGAGTCCGGCGTACACAAAAATATCCGAGATCAGCATTTCGATCTCTTCCATTTTCTGGATCGCAGCAAGCAGTGTTTTACCATTATCGCCAAGGTGCCCCTGGTAGGATTCAATCTCTGGTAAAAGCGCGTTGTACTTTAGGATGTCTGCTTCCCAACTATCAGTGGAAACATACATGTCAGCTAAATCCCACTTATATTCCGTCGCGATCTCGTCGCGCTCTTTTGGTTCTTCAGCGTAAAGTGGTGAGGCACATACTAGAAGGATGACAGGGATCAGCTTGCTTATGTCTTTCATGTGGTTCTGGAAGCCTTTTCTTGATGAAGTGAGTTAAATAGTCGGTTTGCGGGGCGGCATTCAGTGTGTGATGCTAACTGAAAGTGGCGGGCGAAGAAATCGCCTTGCGTCGGGCAGCGTGCTATGGGGGATGAAAATGGTTGATATTGATACCGGGACAAACGAGCTCCTCTGTCATATTGAGGACAGGGTGGGGGTGGTTACGTTAAATAAACCGCACAAAAAGAATGCGCTTGGCGATGTCTTGACGCCCGCGTTGCGGTCTCTGTTGCTGGCCCTTGGGAATGACCAGCGCGTAGGTTGTGTCATGATCACCGGGGCAGGGGACGCGTTCTGTTCAGGTGGCGATGTCAGCGGGATGGGGGCCGATGGAATGCTGAAACCCAGAGATGAACGTGTCGCAGAGTTGTTCCAAAAGCAGGAAACGTTGACCCTTCGGATTCATGAACTGGGCAAGGTAACGGTTGCCGCGTTGCCTGGTGCAGCGGCAGGTGCTGGATTGTCGATAGCACTCGCCTGTGACCTCAGGGTCGCCTCGAGCAATGCGTTTATCACGACTGCGTTTAGGAATATTGGTCTTTCCGGTGATTATGGGGCGAGCTGGTTCCTCCCTCGGCTGATCGGGTTGTCAAAAGCCAAGGAGTTATTCTATATGGCGAGGCGAGTCGGTGCTGAAGAAGGCGAAAGGCTGGGCCTTTTTAATCAGGTGTTTCCTGAGGAAACTTTTCGCGCTGATGCTTTTAACTATGCCAGGGAGATTGCCAACGGGCCATCTGTTACGCTTTCGCGCATGAAGACAAACCTCAATCAGGGTGTTAATCAGGATTTGAAGGCAAGTCTGCTGCTTGAGGCGCAACAGTTGATCGACAGTGTCGGGTCCGCTGAAGCAAAAGAAGCAATCGATGCGTTTATGAAAAAACGGACGCCGAAATTTCACCCCTAGTTGGAGTTAATGTATGAAGTATTTTTTGGTCCTGTGGGTCTCCCTGCTTGGGCTTCAGGCACGGGCAGATGAAGTAAAACAGATTGAAGAGTTGTATGCGCAATGGCGTGAAGCTGTCGCAACGGCGGATATTCCTTCTTATGTGTCTGTTTTGGATCCGGATGTTAGATTAATTCCGCCGGGCGCAGATGTGATTGAGGGCGCGGCTCAATATGCACAGTTTCTGACGCCTGTGTTTGAAGCAGCGACCTATAAAATAGAAGTCATTACGCCGCCCATGGTTGAAGTTCTGGATGATATCGCGATAGCCGAGTACGAGTATGTGATTCACCTTGAGCTTAAAAACCCGGCTCAAGGTGTTACGGAGGCAGGCGCCCTGACAGCAAGTCGTACGGAAGCAAGGTACTTTGATGTGTTGAGAAAGAACGAATCTGGTGAGTTTCGCGTTTGGCGCCACACGTGGCAGTAGTCTAAAGGGTACAGTCTAAGGGGGACAGTTTAAGGGTGCGGAGGGGATTAACCTCCGTTCCCTTTTAAACGCGGCCTTTTTAAATGATGTAGGGATTTCAGCTGCGTTTGAGTGACCAGTCTTCTGTGTGTACGATTCTATCGCCTTTGTTCAAGGTGACAAGGGGGCCGAGGCTTTCCAGTTCAAGCATCTCTCCGTCAGTAAATATTTCCAGATTGCAGTTGCCATCCGGATAGGTTGCATCTTGACGATAGTCGATTGTTTTTGAGAACCGGTAGCCGTCAACTTCGTAGTGTGCGCTTTGCAGCTGATGTAGAAAACCAAGCTTTGTGGAAGGCATATTGGCGTCCTGACTGATTTCCAATCGATCTGCACACCAGTTAAAACGGGGGTCCGTTAGGTTCGTGTAAGCCCATAAAGACATCTTTCGGTTTGGCAGTAAGTTCAGGTCTAGGTCATGCCCAGCGTTCTGTTCTGTTGCCGGCAGGTCGTTTGGGTGAAGGCTTCTGCGCGGCATTGGTATAATCGCTTTGCCACCGGCCTTGAGTACCGTCAGACCCCAGGGGGCGATGCCTGAGCTCATGTCTTTGGTGGCCGAAATGCTGTGATTGAGCGTAACGCTGGATGTTTTTTTATCGAGAATAATTTCAATTTCTTTCTCGATGCCGCTTTCAGCTTCCGCGGGTGTCCGCAGGCAGACATGGTTTTCATCCATGAGTGTAAAAGAAACCGGTTGGTTGTCAGGGAAGTAGGATGAGGTTGTCTCCGGTGCCATCCACAGGCGATGACCACCCCTGATCTGCCAGTCTGCTTCTCCGGACGTTCCCAGTTGATCATCAAATGTTTTGAATACGTTCAGCCCGCCCTGGTGGCGGTAAGAGATGATACGCGGCCCAACATCTAGGGTAATCAGTAGCTCGACTTCATTGTTTGCGAGCACCAACACTTGCTTCCAGCCCATGGCCGGTCTGATTTCTGCACTCATCGGTTTACTGTCACTCCATTAGAATTAACGAACACTCGTCATTGTGGTCACACCTTTTCAAACCATATTGTTCAAAAGATGATGGCCAGTATGGTGTCTGTGATTGTGATCAGCAATGCCGCGATGAAGGTGGTTCCGATGCCTTCAATCTCGAAGTCTTCTAATAACTGGTCGGTGATCCACAATAGAAAGGCATTGATGAGGATCAGGAAGACCCCCATCGTGATGATGATAAATGGTAGTCCGAGCAGTTTGAGAATGAACCCAAGCGTTATGTTGATCAGCCCATAAACGATAGCGACCATGACAGATGTGCCGTAAGAGTCGACATGCATGCCAGGCAGGCTTCGGGCAATAAGCAGAATGACGGCGCCTAGGCACATGAGGTGAAGTATTAAATCAAGCATGGGTAGTTCTCCTTTGTATCCTTACAGTACAAGTTTCGTGCCGGATTATAAGCTGTTGAATTAATTAGCTTATAGGTTGATCGTTTAGTGAAAATAGCGAATAAGTGCGCAATTTGGCCACACCGGAAAGGGCGTCAACTGGAATCGGGATGACTCCATTGGGGGGCTGGTATTGAATTGATTTATTCGAAATGTCACCAAGGGCTATTCTACAGGTTGATTTCCCTACGTGATCGCCAAGGGGCAAACTAGAGTTCTTATCACAACCTGAAGGTAACCAAAATGCTGGACCTACATTACTGGCCCACACCAAATGGCAAAAAAGTCACTATCCAACTGGAAGAATGTGGCATCGAGTACCAGCTAGTTGAATGCAACATTGGTAAGGGGGACCAGTTCACTGACGATTTTCTTTCGCTTAACCCTAACAACAGAATGCCGACCTTAGTGGATCATCATCCAGCCGATGGACAGGGACCCCTTTCGGTATTTGAGTCTGGTGCAATTATGCTCTATATCGCTGAAAAGACAGGCCAGTTCATGCCTGCTGATGCGCGCGGAAGGTACAATGTCATGCAGTGGGTGATGTGGCAAATGGCAAACCAGGGACCGAAAACCGGTGAGTGCGGTCACTTTCGTAGACTCGTCGACGATCAGGGGGACCAGTCTTATGCGGTGACCCGGTTTACGGATGAGGTGAATCGTTTTTATGGTGTCTTGAACAACCAGCTTTACAACCAGCGTTACCTTTGCGGTAACGAGTACACGATCGCTGACATGATCTGCTACCCATGGACCATTAACTGGGAAAGCCAGGGGCAAGACATCAGTGAGTTCAAGTATTTCAAACGATGGTTCGAAGAACTGGGTGATCGCCCTGCTGTCCAAAGAGGCATGGCTGCAGGATCAGAACTGCAAAATGACTTTTCCAAAATAACCAAGGAAGAAGGCGTTAAACTTCGAGCGCTACTCTACAACCAGCGTGCCAGACAGGCACCTGAAACGGGGGGGATTGAAAAGTGATCAGTGTTGTCACCGAGTTGACCTACGTTACTAGAGATCAGGGGCGGCCTGGGCTTTACCATTATAAACATGGGGCAGATGAGCCTGGACGGGCGTCTAGAGCGCCGACAGAGGCGATGTCGGTTAAAGGCTATCGTGCTGAAAGACTATCGTGCTGAAAGGCTATCGTGCTGAAAGGCTATCGTGCTGAAAGGCTATGTCGCTGAAAGACTATGTCGCTAAGTTTATGTCGCTGAAAGGCTATATCTTTGATGAGTCTGGCGTTGCACGCTTTATGTCACCTTCCGCCTTTGAGATCTCTGATACAGATGATGCTTCCGCCAGGGCGGTGCTGACTGAGGTTAGAACGCTAGTTTTTTTTAGTTTTCTGGTGCTCATCGGCAAGTAGGGCGATGAACCGAAAGAACCCATGAATAAATTTCCCCCACGCGAAGTTCAGGAATAGCGCAAGAACACAACCAAGATGAACCGCCAGCAAAAACCCCAGTGCCCCAGTTCCTTTGGCGATAGGTAAACCAAGGCCAGTAAGGCTGGTAAGGAACAGGAGCGCTGTCAGGCTGCTGCCATAGCCATTGTCATGTGACACCAAGCGTTGATCGGCGGTCTGCTTTATCCAGAAAAGACCCGCACAGCCCACCAACAACATAATCCCGCCGGTCACCCCAAGTATTTTTGGTAGCGTCAGCCAGCCATAAGGTGCTGGAACATTAAGGCTGTAATGGTAGAAAGTCCCAAGCAGCGTTGCGAAGAAACACAGGACGAAACCAATCAAAACGAGATGGTGATGGCGCCGCTTCCATAGCGAAGGTGATTCCCCTGATTCGTAACAACCCTCACCATGCCCACCATCAAGGTTTTTTAACGTTAGCGCACTTGCGAGGGCGACACGATAGGTCGACATCCGGATTGACCCGGGGCTTGGCAAGGAGATGGAATGCCAGTACCGGCGCAGGGTCATCCACCAGCTGACAACCACCATCACAGCCGAGAGTGAAAAAGCACCAGCCATCACAGAATGTGGCATCAGGTTGTAAAAGTTAACCTGCGGCGCAAAGATTTTTGACATGCCACTGAGACCAACGATGGCCAAAAAAAATAGGCTGATGGCAAGCAGCAGCGTTGTTGCCATAAACTTGCCGCCATGCAGTACCGCTGGTTGCATAAATGTAGGCCAAAGAAATTGCGTGTAGCTTTCACGGCGAGCCTGCTCGAAAACCGCCGGTACGTTAATGCCAAATTCATGTGGGTCCGCATACTGGCAGTGCTGATAGCAGGCGCCACATTGATGGCAAAGGTTGGACAGGAAATCGATATTGTTTTGGGTGAATACCGTTTGTCGTTCCATCGCTGGAAAAACAGCGCAATGCCCTTCGCAATAGCGACACGCGTTGCAGATGGTCATGACCCTGATTGCTTCGGCGGTCGTTTGGTTAGTTGGCATGTCTTGCGGCCTCTCGCCCGGCGATACGTCCGAAAACATTGCCGATCGTCATACCGATACCTGCCAGATAGCCGCGGCCCAGGATATTACCTGCCATCATTTCACCTGCAGCGAAAATATTTTCGCTGGGATTGCCGTGCTCAACCTGCACTCGGGCGCGGTCGTCTACGGCTACACCGAGGTAGGTGAAGGTTATACCGGGTCTTAAGGGGTAGGCGCTATAAGGCGGCGTATCTATCTGTCTGGCCCAATGGCTTTTGTTAATGGGCAGTCCCTCTGTGTGGCATTCGTCAAGCGCCTGGTGATCAAATGAGCCCGAAACTGTCGCGGCGTTAAATTCGCCAATGGTCTTTTGGAGTGAATCGGCCGGAATGTTAATCTGCTTTGCAAGATCATCAATCGTTGTCGATTTTAGGGGTGGTAATACCGTTGGCATAAAAAGGCCCTCGGCTTTGGCATCTGTAATGGCGTAACCAATTTGGTCGGTCTGGGCTGCAATTAATCTGCCCCAGATGGCGTAGCGCTTCGGCCAAAAATCCTGGCCTTCATCGTAAAATCTTTTACCCTCATTGTTAACGACAATACCAAGGGGGACGGAATCGACCCGGCTGACGATGCCGCCGTCATAGGCCGGCGCACGTCCATCGATCGCTACGGCGTGGCACTGGGCTGCATCGCCAATCTGTTTGAATCCTGCGTCAAGCAGTTGACGCAGGATGTCACCTTTGTTGTACGGGGTGCCGCGCACCAGGAAATTTTTGGCTGCAGGTCCCCAGGCTTCTTCAAGCCAATCAAGGTTCGCTTCGAACCCACCGGCGGCGGTAACCAGAGACTTGCCAGAGATACGGTGTGTGTTGTTAATCTGTTGATAGGTAAGATCGACAAACCGGTCGCCTGAAATGTTAAGGGCGATGTCCGTTGCTTCATAAATTGTATGCACGCCAAGTTGAACGGCGAACCGGTAAAGAGAGTTGACGAGAGCCTTTCCTCCCCCGAGGAAAAAAGCGTTGGTACGGCCAAGGTGGAGTGTGCCGGATAATGGTCTCTGGAAGGCGACACCGTGCTCCTGTAGCCATGTTAAAGCGTGGTTAGATTCTCGGATGGTGAGTTCCGCCAGGGCGTGATTAGTATCACCGGCGGTGACGCGTAACAGGTCATCAAGGTACTCATCGAAGTCGTAGGCACCTTCCATGGGGAACGCGCCTGATGCGTGCATTGGACGGAGGTTTCTAGTGTGCCGGGTATTTCCGCCCCGCAGTGCCCTTGGCGCGATTTCGAGAAGGCAAACGGTAGCACCGGTTTCTGCAGCGGTAATCGCAGCAGTAAGTCCAGCTAGGCCGCCGCCAAGGACAATGACATCAAAGTGGGTTTTTGATGTCATTAAACGTGGCTGCTACTTGTCGGTAACGGCACCCTCAGAGGCCGAGCTGACCAACTTCGCGTATTTGGCCAGTGTGCCCCTGGTTGCGTAAGGTTCAGGCCGTGTCCAGGCTGACCGTCGCTGCTCCAGTTCTGAATCTTCGACATGAACATCTATACTCTTGGCTTCGGCATCGATAGTAATGGTATCACCGTCTTCTATCAGGGCGATTGTACCGCCATCAAACGCTTCTGGGGTAACGTGGCCGATGACGAAACCATGGGAGCCGCCGGAGAACCTGCCGTCCGTAATCATGGCAACGGTGTCGGATAGTCCACGACCATTAATTGCACTGGTCGGGGAAAGCATCTCACGCATACCGGGCCCACCTCTTGGGCCTTCGTAACGAATCACGACGACATCTCCAGCGACGATAGAACCGGCAAGGATAGCTTTGAGAGCCGCTTCCTCGCCATGGAAGCACTTTGCGGAGCCTTTGAACCTAAGGCCTTCGTGGCCTGTGATTTTAGCGACGGCCCCCTCGGTTGCGATGTTGCCACGCAGGACGACCAGATGTGAGTCTTTCTTGACAGGATTATCCATGGGGCGGATGACTTTCTGATCGGCTGGATAGGGCTTTACGCTCTCAAGGTTTTCCGCCAGTGTCTTACCCGTCACTGTCAGGCAGTCGCCGTGCAACAAGCCTTCAGCCAGCAGTATTTTCATCAGTGGTTGAATACCACCGATTTCGATGAGTTCGCTCATTGAGTATTGGCCTGCTGGTCGCATATCAGCGAGCACAGGGACGCGTGCGCCGATCCTGCTAAAATCATCAATGGTCAGTGGGATGCCTGCTGCATGCGCTATGGCAAGAAGATGCAGGACTGCATTGGTTGATCCTTCCAGTGCAATGACGACAGTTATCGCGTTTTCGAATGATTTTATCGAAAGAATATCTGAAGGCTTGATGTCTTGCTGAATCAATCGGACGACAGCTTCACCTGCGGCGTAGCTGTCGGCTCGTTTGTTGTCTGAAATAGCTTCCTGTGCAGATGAATTAGGCAGAGACAGGCCAAGGGCTTCTATCGCTGAGGCCATGGTATTAGCGGTGTACATGCCGCCGCAGGAACCTGGGCCAGGAATTGATGTTGATTCAACGTCTTTTAATTCAATATCCGATATCTTACCTGCAGCATGCTGTCCGACAGCCTCGAACACAGAGACGATGTCACGCCGATCTTTGCCGGGTTGGATAGTGCCGCCGTAGACAAACACACTTGGCCGGTTGATTCTGGCCATTGCCATAGCGCAGCCTGGCATATTCTTGTCACAGCCACCAATAGCGACGAAACCGTCGAAACCTTCAGCACAGACGACGGTTTCAATGGAGTCCGCAATGACTTCACGAGACACCAGTGAATACCTCATGCCGGGAGAGCCCATTGAAATACCATCAGAAACGGTGATGGTATTAAAGGTCACCGCCTTGCCGCCTGACTCGTCAGCCCCCATGCCTGCCGCATCCGCCAGTTCGTTGATGTGCATGTTACATGGCGTCAGGTTGCTCCAGGTTGAGGCAATGCCCACCTGTGATTTCCCGAAGTCTTCCTCTGTAAACCCGACGGCATACAGCATTGATCTGGCTGCAGCTTTTTCATTGCCATCAACTACTAATGATGAATAGGGGCGTTTGATTTTGTCGTTTGCCATGGCGCGCTCTCGTAGACTGTTTGGAGCAGCAAATTACACGATTGCCCACCGCTATGCTATCGACAAGTTTGCAAGATAGAATATCGAGAAGTGGAATAGAGAGAACGAGATGACGAAAGACTGGAAAGGCACGGCCTATAATCAGGTACCACATTCTAAAAATGAAATTCATGGTGACA
>JABIVN010000016.1 GCA_018667205.1 Gammaproteobacteria bacterium
AACTCGCAGTACTCTTTACCGCCATCCTTCTTGTTGCTTGTCAGGCTGCTTTTGCCACCGACGCTTCGTTTCTTGAAGAGATCACCATCGTTGGCAAGCGAACCGACACTCACCAAATTACCGGCGCTGCGCAATATATCGGCGAAGCCCAATTACAGGAACAATCCTACTCTGATATCCAAAAAATCCTCAGACAGGCACCCGGCGTCTCACTGCAGATAGAAGATGGCTATGGTCTGCGACCGAACATCAGTATCCGCGGCGTAGCAACAGAAAGAAGCGGCCGGATAACGCTGCTAGAAGACAATGTACTCATCGCACCAGCACCTTACTCTGCGCCATCCGCTTACTATTTCCCAACCGCAGGGCGCATGCACGCCGTCGAGATCCTAAAAGGTCCGGCTGCGATCAAACAGGGTCCGTATACCATCGGCGGGGCGATGAACATGATATCGACGCCGATCCCCTCAGTTCGCGGCGGCTCACTGAAGGCCGAAGCGGGAGAAGACCAAACCTATCGCGTTCATGCCACCTACGGCGGTGCCCACAGCAACGGCTTCGGGTTCATGGTGGAAACTCATCAGTGGAAATCCGACGGATTCCAGAGCATTGACCGCAGTAAAAAAGGGACAGGCCTTGACGTAGAGGACTACACCGTAAAGCTCGGCTATAAGCGTGATCAGCACACCGTGGAACTAAAACTCCAATATACAAAACAGCAATCAAACCAAAGCTATCTCGGCCTGACCGACGAGAACTTCCGAGATGACGCTTTTCGCCGATATGGTCTATCTGTCCTTGATAATATAAAGACAGAACACGACCAGCAGATTCTCAGGTACCGCTTTGATCTTAATGACTCCGTCTCATTGTCCGCTACCGCTTATAACAACGAGCATCAGCGCAATTGGTTCAAAACCGAAGGAATTGATTTCGACGGCAGTGCTTCCGCAGAATCGTTTGACCGCACGAGCTGGGCAAACGTTGTGGCCGGAATTAACGAAAACAGTAGCCTGGCGGGATTCAGCTCTAGAGACCTGCAGGCAATCCTTGCTGGTGCAGATACCCCCGTCGGCAGCATCCAGCTTCGCTCAAACGCCAGGGAATACTTTTCTCGAGGCGTCCAGCTAGGTCTGGATTGGCAGTTCTCCAGCGGCGATGTAGCTCATGAAATTGAGGTCGGTATCCGGCATCACGAAGACGAAGAAGACCGATTGCAGCGCAACAGCAACTATCATCAGGAAGACGGGGGCCTGGTCCTTGATGACCCGGGTTTGCTGGGCAACGCAGGAAACAGAGTACAGGAAGCCAAAGCCCTTGCTATTTATATTCAGGACACCATTAAACTTGGCAACTGGGTATTAACCCCCGGTTTGCGCTATGAAGATATCGAACAAAAACGTACTCGATGGGAAACCCGGGATGGGCGCACAACAGTACCATCGTCGCGAGAGGTTTCGAATATTCGAGACACACGAAGCAACAACACCCAAGTTTGGCTGCCAGGGTTTGGCGTACTCTTTAGCCTTTCAGCATCCACTACTCTGGTGGCTGGGATCCATAAGGGCTTCACAGCGCCAAGCAATTCACCAGACGTTGACGAAGAAGAGGCGATTAACTACGAATTGGGCTTTAGGTATAGCGGGGAGCGAATTTCCGCTGAGGCCATCTACTTCCTAAGTGATTACGACAACCTACTCGGTGAATGCACAGCTTCATCCGGTTCAGATTGCACCATTGGCGACGCTTTTAATGGCGATGCAGCAACCGTTCAAGGCGTCGAATTCTTGTTCACAACCGATCTTAGCAGGGCCGGCAACTACACTATGCCCCTCACATTTAATTACACCTATATCAACAGTCAGTTTGACTCTGACGTTGCCGACACTGATTTTTTTGGCGATGTCTCAAAAGGTGATCCCATTCCCTACATCCCGGAACATCAGTTTAATTTGAGCGTTGGCTTCCTCAAGGATCAGTGGTCCAGCTACATCAATGTTAACTTCGTCGATGAAGTTTGTGTCAGGGCATCTTGTAATACCTTCGAAAGAACTGATGATGCCGTGACCGTTGATCTGAGCGCACACTATGCTCTTTCAGAAAATGTAGACCTTTATGGTAAAGTTGAAAATATCACCGGCGAAAAAGACATTCTAGGCCGACAACCTTATGGCGCGCGTCCAAATAAAGATCGAACTGCTACACTTGGTGTTCGCATCGACTTCTAAGAGGTCACTATGACGATCAACGTAGTGGGTGCCGGTTTCGGCAGGACAGGTACACTCTCTCTGAAAATGGCCCTGGAACAACTGGGTTTCGAAAAGTGTTACCACATGATGGAGGTGGGCAACCACCCGGACCATCTTCAGCTGTGGACTGATGCCCACAAGGGCGTCAGCATCGACTGGAATTATCTGTTCGACGGTTACCAGTCAAGCGTTGACTGGCCTTCTTGCAACCTCTGGCGCGAGCAGGCGGCACACTTTCCTGACGCAAAAATTCTTCTCTCCCTGAGAGACCCCGACAGTTGGTACGACAGCGTCATGAACACCATATACCCCAGCTCCAGCGCGCTGGTAGATTCCGAAGACGACAACCTACGAACCTTTGGAAATTGGGCGATGGATACCATCTGGAAACCAATCTTCGATAATAAAATGGAAGACAGAGCTCACGTAATCGACGTTTTTAACCGGCACAACCAATCAGTCATTGACGAAGTGCCAGCCGACAGGCTGCTCGTGTTCGAGGCTAAAAATGGCTGGAAGCCACTGTGCGACTTCCTTGAAGTGCCAATACCTGAAACCGACTATCCGCGCGTTAACACGACAGAGGAGTTCCAAAACCGCCACAGGTAGTTTAATTTTACGACCTAAGCTGCTGTTTTTTCTTTCTGCGGTACCCCGCCGGAGAGAGCTCCGTCAAGCCCACCCGCTGGATTAGAAAACCTCAACGCCGAGTCAGCAATTGGCGATTTGCGCACCATTTTCTTGTCC
>JABIVN010000146.1 GCA_018667205.1 Gammaproteobacteria bacterium
CTATTCATGTCGACGACGGTGATGTCACTTGCTTCCTGGGTCAGGTTTTGCGCAAGATTGCCACCAACTTCACCGGCACCAAGAATGATGATCTTCATATCGCCACCTTACGAATACCCGCGTAATAAAATCCGTCATGTTCCTGGGCCGTTGGGAGGAATTGCAGGCCGTATTTCGTTGCGATCAACGTAGCGCCTTCACGGCAACCTGGATGACTCAGTGGTAAAGGCTGTTTACTGGGGTCTCCTTTAACAAAATCGGCAATGACCTTGTCGTTTTCTTGGCGAAGAATAGAACACGTTGAATAGAGCAGTTCACCACCAATCGCGAGCAGGTCGAAAGCCTTATCTAAAAGCCCTCGTTGGATAGAGGCAAGTTGATCAACATCCGATTTCGAGCGTAGTAGCTTAATGTCAGGATGTCTTCGGATGATGCCTGTTGCAGAACAGGGTGCGTCCACTAGTATCCTATCAAATTTGTCGTCGGTGACGTATTGCTCGAACGATTGTGTCACCACATTAGCTTGTAGCGAAAGTCGATCCAGGTTTTCGGTAATCAGGTGGATCCTTTTTCTGTCCCTGTCAATTGACGTGAGCTTTATACCGGGTTCGCTTTCCAGCAGATGGCAAGTCTTGCCGCCGGGCGCCGCGCAAGCGTCAATGACCGACAAGCCTGGTTGAAGGTTCATTAATCCGGGCGTCAACTGTGGCGCCTCGTCTTGGACTGATACTTCTCCCTCTTTAAAGCCGGGTAACGACTCTACAGGCATGGCCTTTGCGAGGACCACCGCCGATTGTGCGAAGGCGCCAGCCCGGGCCTCAACATTTTCATCAGATAGCTTGGCAAGGTATTGTTGTCTGGTTATTTTCGACGTGTTTACCCTTAGTGTCATTGGGGGCTGGTTGTTGTTGTTGTCGAAAATCTCCGGATGGTCTGGCCAGTCAGCTTTGATTAAGTCGATTAACCACTGCGGATGATTCAACCTTGCCTCGTCAGAATGCATCATCTGTTGCTTTAGGGTGTCCGTTTCTCTGCCGTAACGCCTTAGAACAGCGTTAACCAGGCCTTTGGCCCACGGTTTTCCGAGCTTAATGACTGACTCGACAGCATGGTTAACAGAGGCATGCTGTGGACGGCGAAGATGGTCCATGCTGTATAGGCCAGCCATCAGGATCAGCCAAAGATCCAAGTGTTTCTCGGGTAGCGGCTTGTCTAGTAGCGCCTCTATCACTCGATCGTAATAAAACCAGTGGCGAGTTACGCCATAACAAATTTGTTGCCCGATGGGGCTAGTGTTTTCCAGGCAGTCTCCCAGATGACGGTCCTCTTCTAACATTCGGGCAAGTGATTTTGCAACTTCAAGGTATTCACTCATTCGATTTTTTCACTGAATGTAGCGCCAACTTTTAATGTGTCGGTCCAACCGTTCAACATATCTGCGCCAGACAAAATCGCTCCTTTCCCGATGGGAAGCTGTATTTGCTCAATTAGGTAGGCCTGATTACCGCACCCCACCATTAAACCCCTCGCGGATAACTCAAGAATAGCACCAGGCTTACAAAGATCTGATTCCACCATGCGCCCTGAATGAATCTTGACCCTGTTTGTATCAAGAAAGGTAAAAGCGATGGGGTCGGGGTTGAATGCCCGAACAACTCGATCGACCTGTTGAGCATCCTGGTGCCAATCAATCATTGCTTCTGACTTGAGTATTTTGTGTGCGTAGGTGGCTGCCTGGTTGTCCTGTCGATCTTTCTTGGTTTGCCCCTTGTCTACGAGGTCGAGTGTTGCCAGTAAAAGCGGCTGCCCAATTTTTGTAAACTTACTGAGCAGGTCCGCAGTGGTATCCAACGGAGAAACGGATACGACAGACTTCGCAAGCATGTCCCCCGTGTCCAGTCCGGCGTCCATCTGTATCAGTGTGACGCCAGTTTCCTTGTCACCGGCAAGAATGGCTCGCTGAATCGGTGCCGCACCCCGCCACCTTGGCAAGATAGACGCATGTATATTGATACATCCAAGCTTTGGGTGCGCCAGCACGTCAGCTTTCAGAATCTGACCGAAGGCCACTACCAACATCAGGTCACAACTTAGGTGCTCAATGTCACTAAGCGTTAACCTGGTGGGCTGTATGATTTCTAGCTTTGCGCTCTCTGCTAGCTGTTTAACGGGGCTGGCCTGCAGTTTTTTCCCTCGTTTACCTGGTTTGTCCGGTTGGGTAATAACAGCGACCACGTCGTGATCGCTATGGATAAGAGACTCAAGGAAACCCGCGGCGAACTCGGGAGTGCCGGCAAATACAATTCTCAAATTACATCAGGCCTGTTTTCAATTTTGGTTAAGCCCTCTGCTTTTGGAGCTTCTGAAGCTTTTTACGAATGAGCTGTCGCTTGGTGCTGGATAGGTAGTCGACAAAAAGTTTTCCTTCGAGATGATCTATTTCGTGTTGTATGCAAACGGCCAGTAAATCCATGGCATCCATAGTAAATGGCTCACCATTCCTGTCTATGGCTTCGAGCTGAATGTGCTGAAATCGATCGACTGGCTCATAAAACCCAGGAACTGACAAACATCCCTCGTTGGTTTCTATTTCGCCTTCACCCAAGATAATAGTTGGATTGATCAGAACAAGCGGTTGGTCGTTGGTTTCCGATACGTCGATCACAATCAATCGCTGGTGGAGGTTCACCTGTGTCGCCGCCAGCCCAATACCGGGCGCCTGATACATCGCTTCCAGCATCTGGTCGGCTATCGCGACAACCTTTCCGGTCACTTCCTTCACCGGCTTTGCCACAGTTCGCAGTCGAGGATCGGGGAACTTTAGAATTTCTAATGGAACCATATGGTTTTGCTATATACCTCTAGTAAAAAAGCAACTTGTGCTGCTAAGATTATGATCACCTTGATAATTCAGGGGAAATTCACCCCGATGCCTGGGGTGTTACACGTC
>JABIVN010000147.1 GCA_018667205.1 Gammaproteobacteria bacterium
AGCTGCGCGGCTGGTGGGCGGCAATAGCAGTCAGGAAAGTTTCTTTTGTCCCTATCATGGCTGGCAGTGGGGCCTGGATGGTGTCCTAGAGTCCTGTCCTGATCAGGATGATTTCCCCCAGGGGGATCCCGTCGGCAAGGCGAAACTCGTTGAAGTCCGGGTTGATACCTGGGCGGGGCTTGTCTGGTACACGATGGATGATAATGCGCCTGGTCTCATGAAGTATCTGGAGCCAACGCCAGAACTTTACAAAGGGCATCAGTTCGAAAAAGCCGTTCGAGTGCACTGGATTCGAGTGGAACTGGATGCTAACTGGAAATTCTGGTCTGACAATTTCAATGAGTCTTATCACACCAGGACGGTCCACCCCCAGGTGCCGCCGATTATTGATCAGGACCATTTCACTTCTCGATATGAGATGTTCCCTATGGGCCACAATAGAATTGTTCAGATGGGGAGACCATCGTTACGCGATCGTTTGCCCGAAGGTCAGCCTCACCCTTTTGATGAGCAGTTGCGGTTATGGGATATTGATCCTGACAGTTACCCTGATTTTGAGACTAAGGCATTGCAGGGTTGGTTGGACCTTAAGGCGGCCAAAAGAAAATTATGGAAAGAAAAAGGCTTTCTTCACTACGAAAACCTAAGTGACGAGGATCTTACTGAAAGTCCGTTTGGTGTCTTGTTTCCAAACGTCGCTATCGCCCCTGGTGCTGACTCCTTCTTGGTGTGGCGATGGGAGCCGCATCCAACAGATCCAGAGAAGTGTTTTTTCGATCAGTGGACCATGGCCTATCCGGTTGCAGGCATGGAAGGCTTCGTTAATCGTACGGCCCGTAACACGATGGAATTGAAGGAAGCAGAACTGGATTTCCGGGTATACGGGGACGGAGCCTCCGTGCAGGATCTGTCCGACCAGGTGGTATTCCAGGACTGGCAACTCACCCAGGGTCAAAGAACCGGTTGGCATTCCAGGGGCTATCAGGAACCGTATTTTGCGGCCCAGGAAACACGTGTGCATCGCTTTCACGAAGTGCTTAATGATTACCTGGCAGGTACTCCCCCAGGGCGTGACTAGCTGCCTTAAAACCCAACCTGTTTAGTATAGCCACCGTCAACGACAATATTTGCGCCGGTAACCCAACTGGCTCTCGGTGAAGCCAGGAAAGTAACGACGTCGGCGATTTCGTCACCAGTACCCATACGTTTGCTGGGATGTTGCAAGCGATCCTTTTCGTAGAGGTCAGGCAGCCTTGAGCGAATGTCATCCCATCGTCCTTCCTCGATTAGTATGGGGCCGGGCGAGACGGTATTGGCGCGAATACCCTCGCCACCCCAGCGTTGTGCAAGTTGCGCTATCAGATTGATCGTAGCGGCCTTGGTGGCGCCATAGCTAGGGTTGATGGGGACATCGTGGTGCTCGATGGCGGTGATGGTCGCAATCTGAATGATCGAGGCAACCGTTGAGTTTATGAGAAACGGTTTTGCCGCCTCAAAAAACATGGCAGTGCCAAGAAGGTCTACTTCAAAACTTGCTTTCCAGGGGTCAGGGCCCTCACCGTGTTGGCTACTTGCGCTGGCATTGCCGATGCAGATGTCGATGCCGCTCATGGCATTTCCCGCCTCGTTAACCCATGCTTTCACCTGCTCGTGGTCGGAAAAGTCGCAGAGATAACCTCGGACAGTGCCTATCTCAGATAATTTAGTAACGGCGGAATCAAGATCGCTTTGTTTACGACAGCAGAAACTAACTTCTGCGCCTTCCTCCAAAAGTCTTGTCGCGATATGAAGCCCAATGCCTTTGTGACCAGCCGAGATGAGGGCCTTCTTGCCGATAAGTTCCAGATCCATAAGTATGGATTCCTTGCTTGAGATGATAGCCAGTCGTGCTAGCGGTCTAGAAGCGAGAACGCGTCCAAATCTGCCAGTGCACTGAAAGTGTTTTTGATAATAGTCTTGCCAAGGAGTTTGCCGCGCGCATTACCCAGGTCCAGTGTTCCAGCGATCACAACGGCATAGCAGACCAGGTAGAGCGCACTAACCTTGTAACGCTCACGGCATTGGTTGATATCGTAGCTAATGCCTGCTCGGGTCAGTTCTGCATGATAAAATGCGACCAGGTCTTCCTCTTTTCTAACCGCCTCTGGCACACTCTGGGTAATAAAATACGCAAGATCCTGTTCAGGGGCAGAGGTACAAATCGACTGCCAATCAACGACAGCGATTTTGCCCTCTTTGAAAAAAATGTTGTCCAGGCGCATGTCCGCGTGGGTCAGGCATACCGGATCCTGGCACATGGTCGTCAACAGGCTTTCGATGTGTTGCGGGATACTCTCACCGGCGCTTCTGATCGACTCAGGTATCAGGTCACCAAATTGCTCAAGCACGACCGGCCAGCCAATCGGGTAGGTGCTCTGCATGCCTTCTATCTGCCGCGCTCCACCGTGAGAAGGAATGTCCGGGAACTGATGCGGCTGCCAACCGCTGGCGTGAAACCTAGCGAGTGCAGAAATCAATGTTTTTGCTTCGTCCAGGGAGCAACCTGCTGTTTGATCCCCGATCTGCCATTCAGTCAGATCTTCCAGCAGTATCACGAAATTGTTTGAGCTCTCGTCGAATTCGCTGAAGTAGCAATCTGGTGTTTGGATATCAACACTTCCAGAAATTTCCTGATAGAAGTTAACTTCACGGCCGTACATGTTGTAAAGTTTTGCTCCCTCGCGGTTGACGCTGGAAGAGGACGGAAACTTAGCAATAAGAGAGTTCGGTTTGTCCTCGGCGGTATCCAAAAGAACCCGCATGACCCAGGACATGACACCTGTGCCTTCGCTGAAATACTCAATTTGATATCCATTGACAGGATATCCCAATGTCGCTGTTAACCATTCCTTGGTCAGTTCATCTGGTGTTCGTGGAAGTGCGTTCATAAGTTGCTCTTGTGAAAAGACCCGTCAATATTACGTTAATTCTTTGTAGTAAATTGCTAAATGTGACTAATTTATACTGGCCAATAGTTTAACGTGTCGAGGTGACCTGCAGGCGGCTTTTTCTGGCTCAATCTCGGCGCTTAAAAGGGCAGGAAGAGTTCAGGCGTTGCCGCACGATACCGTTCAAATCCGGATGAGGCGACTGCCCTACTAAGCTAATATGAAACCAAGACAGGCAGGATGGAAATCAATCGTCCCGACTTACCCTCATAATTTGAGCGAATCCTGATTGGTGAATTTTTTCTAGTAAAACCAGGATATCGATTCATAATGCCCGTGGGCGAGTGATGGCCATAACCCGTAACTGAGAAGAGTATGACAACAACACCCGAATTCGATCCACATGCGCGCTTTAATGGAGAGTCTTATCAGGACATTCTGGACCGTGACTCCCGAGAAGTTCCCGAATGTTTAAGGGCCGAGAAGGCGCCTTATCTAGGTAGTGACTCTGTGCCTGCAACGCACTATACGGGTCAGGAAAGGTTTGATCTTGAAGCCGAACACATGTGGATGCGAGTCTGGCAGATGGCGTGCCGAATGGAGGAAATCCCAAATGTTGGTGACCACCTAGTCTATGACATCATTGACAAGTCTGTGTTGATCGTTCGTTCGGCGCCGGATCGCATTCAGGCTTACTACAATACGTGTCTGCATCGAGGGCGTAAGTTGGCCACTCAGGCGGGAAATAAGTCAGAGTTTCGTTGCGCTTTTCATGGTTTTACTTGGGAATTGAACGGTGACTTTAAGAGTTGTCCCACGCCTTGGGACTATCAGCATCTTGATGCTAAGGCGCTACAACTTCCTGAGCTGCGCGTTGGGAGTTGGGGTGGTTTTGTATTCATCAACTTTGATGAAAATGCGCCAGAACTTATGGATGTTATCGGCCCATTAGATTGGCACTTTAAGGATTGGCACCTTGAAGACCGATTTATCCAGTACCACGTCGCCAAGGTTATTCCTTGCAACTGGAAAGTGGCGGCTGAGGCATTTATGGAATCGCAACACGCGCCGACGACCCACCCGCAAATCATGACGCATGTGACAGATGTTAACTCACAATACGACGTATTTTCAGACTACGTTAGCAGGCAGATCAGTGCGGGCGCAGAGCCAAGCCCATTGATGGACAGGGATAGCATTTCAGAGCAGAGAATCATCGATGACATGATGTCCAGGCGTTACAAGATTTATAAGGATGTTGATGATGTTCCTGCGGGTATTACTGCACGACGATATGTTGCGCAGAGTGTCAGAGATAATCTGCAGGCTCACAACGGTCATAATTATGAAAAATGTTCAGATGCAGAGATGCTGGACTCCATTCTTTACAACCTGTTTCCAAACTTTTCAGTGTGGGGTGGTATGAAGCCCACACGTGTCTATCGTTGGCGTCCGAATGGCTGTGATGTAGACAGCGCGATGATGGAAGTCTACCAACTGGATAGGGTGCCGGTTGACGGCCCTCGTCCGCAGGCCTCGCCGTTACGCATGCTATCTGAGAACGAACGTTGGTCGGATGCGGAAGAATTAGGTGGGCTTGGTGTTATCGCTGACCAGGATATGGGTAACCTTCCATACGTGCAGCAGGGGTTGAAAACCTCTGGTAATAACCAGGTGCAGTTTGCAAACTACCAGGATATGCGCATACGCCAGCACCACATCATGATTCAGCGATACATCGATGAAGGCTTGGCCTTATAGCCCGAGTACTGATTTGGCGATGATGTTTTTCTGAACTTCCCTTGCCCCGCCAAAAATAGAGGAAGCCCTTTCGTTCAGATAATTGGCAGTGGCGGTCTGGCCTTGTTTTCTGCCGATAGTGTCTTGCCCCTCGAGCAGCAATTTGTTGTTATGGGGGATGCTGTAGTTGGCTTTTGTCTCCATCTGGAGGGTAGCGATTTGTTGCCCAAGAGAACTTGCCATCATCTTCATCAGCGAAGACCCGGCGCCAGGAGTTTTCCCTGAAGCAACCTTGGCCTGCATGTTCGTTTCCATTTGCGAAAGCGCGTCAACTTCGATGGTCGTTATGGCTGTGCGCTTTTTTAGTTCGTGTTCTTCTGGCAGGTCGCGCAGCATCATGTTTAGTTCAGCCATGTCCACCTTGAGTCGTGTGGAAACGGAACTGCCGCCGCGCTCAAACTCGAGTAGGTATTTGGCGACATTCCAGCCTTCATTCTCGGGTCCAACCAGGTTATTGAGAGGCACTCTAACGTTGTCGAAGAATACTTGATTGACCTCGTGATCACCGGCAAGGGTGATGATAGGTTCGACTACAATGCCCGGGCTGTCCATCTTGATCAACAGAAAGCTGATACCCGCTTGCTTCTTTACATCAGTATTGGTTCGAACCAGGCAAAAAATATGATCGGCATACTGCGCATGAGTGGTCCAGATTTTTGTCCCATTGACGATGTATTCATCGCCATCTTTTATGGCTCTCGTTTTTAGACTGGCAAGATCGGAGCCTGACCCAGGTTCGGAATAGCCCTGGCACCAGTAATGTTCTGCAGAAAGCATTTTTGGCAGATAATGGTTTTGTTGTTCTTTAGTGCCATAGCGAAAAATGACTGGCGCCAGCATGCGTAAACCGAGTGGAATCAATTTTGGGGCGCCGGCTTTTTCGCACTCGCTGTTAAAGATATAGCGTTGATTGGAGCTCCAGCCAGGCCCACCAAATTCCTTCGGCCAGGCAACGCCGGCCCATCCTCGCTTGTGGAGTATTGCCTGCCACGCCATTGCAGCATCGTTGTCCCCGAGCGAAGTTGTGGAGTTTTTGTTGCCTATCATTATTTCCGGCGTCAGTTCGTCCCTGAGCAATGCCCGAATTTCCTCCCGAAAGGTGAGTTCTTCCTTTGTAAATGCTAGTTCCACAGTTTTTACTCGAGCTGTTGTTTTCGGAGTAGTTTAACTGGGGCGTGTTTGCTAGTCACGTGGTGATGCATGGACGTGAAGCCTGTACAAGTTTGTCGGGTGTTTACTGTCATTGCAGTCCTTGGAACGGAGCTTCGCCGAGTAGAGTTCGCATCTGATTGATCCGGAACCCGGTCCTCCGCGTAAGAATCTCCATGAAAACAATAACGTTAAAAGTCTTAATAATAATCAGCGCCTTGTTAGTAGCAGGCTGTACCCATCAACCGAGAGAGCCAATGCAGACAGCGTCCTACGTCGACATCAATAAATTTATGGGGGACTGGCATGTCTTGGCCAATATCCCGACCTTCCCGGAACGCGGTGCGATTAATCCGATCGAACGCTATGCGTTAAATAAAGATGGGACGGTCGACACCACGTTTTCCTTTATCAGTCCAAAGAATGGTACGGAAAAGGTGTTGAAAGCGACCGGATTTGTGCAGGCAGACGCTAGTAATGCAGTGTGGGGGATGCAGTTCATTTGGCCCATCAAGGCCGATTACCGGGTCGTATATCTCGACCCTGAGTATCAAACTACGATTATTGGGCGGGAGAAACGCGATTACCTTTGGATTATGTCAAGGGACCCCAATCTGCCGAGGGAGACCCTCGAAATGCTGGTCGACATGGCGGTTCGGTTGGGCTACGACCGGGGATCGATCCAGTTTCCAGAACGGCGAGAGGGTTTTCTTGCCACTGGCTAGCGTTTTGGTGATCCAACTTTCCAAGGCCCTCGTATTAACTGTTCTGGACACCAAGTACCCGTTATGATGAATATTAAACGCAAAGCAGAATTTACATTGGCCATCGAAGCAGAAAATTGGAACGATTGCATCGATAGAGTCGGCAGAAGTCAGGACAAGGAAGCCTTTCGGGCTCTGTTCAAGCACTTCTCTCCCTTCCTAAAAGCTTTCTTGATTAAAAGTGGCGGCGTGACGCCAGAAAATGCTGAGGAACTCGTGCAGGAGACGATGATAAAAGTTTGGCGGAAGGCTCCTTCTTACTCATCTTCTCAGGCGTCAGCGAGTACATGGATCTATACAATAGCGCGAAACACGCGGATAGATTGGCTCAGAAAGCAAAACAGGCAAAATCCTGACTTGTTAAACGCGGAAGATTTGTATGACGAAAGAGAAAACCCAACACCACTATCTTCCCTGTCCCAGATCAGGACAAAAAAACTGATCGCCGAACATCTCAGTCAGCTGCCCGTAGAACAATCGGAGGTGCTGCAACTAA
>JABIVN010000148.1 GCA_018667205.1 Gammaproteobacteria bacterium
AAGGTTATTCAGGAACTGCAGGGTAACCGACCTATTATTGTCAGAGTTTTTGATGAGCTTGCGCGCCAGCTGTCACCAAGAGTCTTTTTTATATCCCTTGGTGTACAAGCTCAAGACCTGTCAATTCAAGGTGTCGCTGAGTCGAACAACAGAATTTCAAATCAACTCCGTAACTTCACGGATTCGGATTGGTTCGAGAAGCCAAACGTCACTGCTATTAAGGCTGATCCCAAGTTTGGTCCGCAAGCAAGTCAATTTAGCCTGACGGTTGCCCAAACAACGCCGAAAAAGGTCGAGGAGGAATAGCAATGGCGATGGAAGAGCTTCGGGAAAGCCTACAGGGCTTTGATCTTGATCAGCTCAATGACATCAATAATGTAGGCTCATGGCCGTTCGCGGTCAAAGTCATTGTATGGGTAATCTGTTTCGCCGGAGCCCTGGGGCTAGGTTACTTTCTTCATGTGACCGATCTCCAAAAGAAGCTAGGGGTTGTTACTGCCTCTGAGGCAGTGCTCAAGGAGGATTACGAAGAAAAATTCTTCCAAGCCGCCCACCTTGAGGATTATCGGTTGCAGCAAAAAGAGATGGAGGAATCGTTTGAGGCGATTTTGAGGCAATTACCATCGGATACTGAAATCCCGGGGCTAATCGAGGATATCACCCTGGTAGGGCTAAAAAACGGTCTGGTGTTCACCAGTATCGATCTTCAACCGGAAACGAAGCACGAGTTTTATATTGAAAAACCGATCGCAATTATCGTGTCAGGAAGTTACCACGGTCTTGGGGCGTTTGTGAGTGATGTGGCTGACCTGTCTCGAATCGTTACATTGCATGACTTTACGATCAAGCCGGCCAGTCGGCTGTCGAGTTCGGACTTACCAGGGAGCAACCTTACCATGTCGATTTTGGCGCGGACCTATCGCTACAACGATGAACGGAGCTAATGGCAGCAAAGTTATGCAGACTATATCGGGGATAAGCAAGTTATTAGGGTTAATGCTAGCGACGTTGTTGCTGGCAGGGTGTGGGGGTGGAGATCAGTTTTCGGATTTAAGAAGCTATATGAAGGAAGTGGAGAAAAAGCCAAGAGGAAGGATTGCGCCACTTCCGGAGTTTGAGTCATACACAACATTTACATACGGTGCCGCAAACAAACGTAGCCCATTTGAACCTCCAGTCATCGTAGCGCCCAAATCTTCAGAACGAAAAAAGAACATCGGCGTGAAGCCTCCGCAGAATCACGTGAAAGAATATTTGGAACGATTTCAGCTGACATCGCTAGCGATGGTAGGCACTTTGCAACAAGGTAAGTCGACGTTCGCGCTGATCGAAGATTCACTGGGCGGTGTTCACCGGGTACAGGTCGGTGACTACATGGGGGATAAGTGGGGTCAGATAGAAAGCATTGAAGAAGCACGAATCGATATCACTGAAATTGTCAGTGATGGTGCGGATGGGTGGCTTAGAAGACCTCGAGCAGTTGAGCTTCGGGGTCTTGAGTAATTGGAACTTATGAATGGCATTGATATGACCAGTGCTCAAATGGTGAAAACAATGAAAAAAAATCTATCGGCCTTACCTGGGCTGTTCAAGTCGTTACAGGCCATGCCGTCACAGGCCATGCCGTCACTATTTGCTATTCTGGTGTTGATGTTTTCATCCGCCGCGTTTGGTGTGGCGATGGAAAACATTGAGTTCTCGTCGTTGCCTGGTGATAAGACAGAAATAAGAATGACATTCGATGGAATGCCTCCGTCACCCACGGGTTATACGATCGAGCAACCAGCAAGAATTGCGCTGGACTTGAGCGGAGTCTCGAGCGCGCTTGCGGCGAAGCATCACCCATTAGGTTCTGGTAATGCCAGAAGCGTGACGGTGGTTGAGTCTGGAGACCGAACGCGAGTGATCGTCTCCATGAGTGAGTTGGTTGCATATAGCGCGCGGGTGCTTGGTAATTCACTCTATGTGCTGGTCGGCGAAGACGACTCAGGACTTGTCAGAAATGATCGGCGTCAGAGTTTAGGGGCCGAGGAAGATTCTTACGGAGACGAGTCTCCGGTCGTCCAGGACATTGATTTCAGGCGAGGCGAGGCAGGCGAAGGTCGCGTTATCGTGCGTTTATCTGATGTTGGTGTGGGTGTTGATGTGATCAGTGAAGGTGGCAACATCAAAGTTGAGTTCGCCAATACGGTTATCCCCGAGAGACTTCAGCGCCGGTTGGACGTGACTGACTTTGCTACCCCGGTGATAACGGTTGATTCGATGCCTGAAAATGGCAATACCGTGATGGTGATTGAGCCTTCAGGAGATTTTGAATACCTGGCTTATCAGGCCGATAACGTTTTCACCCTTGAAGTTAAGCCGATGTCTGCGGCGGAACGTGAATCTTCCAGTCAGGCTTTTCGTTTTAAGGGAGAAAAGCTGTCCTTGAACTTTCAGGACATCGAGATTCGTTCAGTACTTCAGTTGATCGCAGATTTTACAGATTTGAATCTTGTGGCAAGCGATACAGTGTCCGGTCGGATTACGCTTCGATTGAAGAACGTTCCATGGGACCAGGCGCTTGAAATCATTATGAAGACCAAAGGTCTGGACAAGAGATTAGTGGGTAACGTTCTGATGATCGCTCCGGCAGCAGAGTTGGCGGCCCGTGAGCAGATGGAGTTGGAGTCCCGGCAACAAATATCTGAGTTGGCGCCGTTGCGAACAGAGTTTATTGAAGTGAAGTACGCAAGTGCCGGGGAAATATTCGGCCTTTTTCAGAGTGCCGGAGAAGGTGAAGGGGAAGGTGTTATTTCCAGCCGTGGTTCGGTGATTGTCGATGAGAGGACCAACGCGATTATCATTACTGAAACAATCGAACGGATTAATAAATTCCGAGAGGTGCTGGATAGGCTTGATGTGCCGGTCCGCCAGGTGCTTATCGAGGCGCGCATCGTTACTGCAAGTTCGAGTTTTGGCGAGTCGCTTGGTGTCCGTTGGGGCGCCTTGGGCTACGGTAGTCATGATAATGGTAAGGTTAATACCCAATTTGGTGGCTCGTTGACTACAATTGGCGAGATTCGTGACTCAGTGACATCCGGAGGAGGGTTTACCTATTCAGCGGAAGATAATCTGATTGTAGACCTGCCGGCTGCGGGTGATTCTTCAAGTTTTGCGTTTGGTATCATTGGTGAAGATTATCTTCTTGATATGGAGCTTAGTGCGCTGGAAACCGAAGGCCGAGGTGAGGTAATTGCCCGTCCAAAGGTCATTACCTCCGATAAACAGGAGGCGACGATCGAATCGGGTGACCAGATTCCGTATCAGGAGGCATCCTCCAGTGGTGCGACCGCAACCCAGTTTATTGATGCGGTGCTGGGGCTAAGGGTCACGCCAAGGATTACGCCGGATGATAGGATTATCATGGACTTAGAGGTGAATCAGGATTCGATCGGCGCCGTGTTCGGTGGCATACCGAGTATTCGGACGAATAGCATTAAGACGCAAGTACTGGTTAACAATGGCGAGACTATCGTGCTGGGTGGTGTTTTCCAGACAGTGGTGTCAGAGGGCGTGAGCAAGACGCCAATCCTGGGTGACCTGCCTTGGTTAGGAAATCTGTTTAAAAGCAGGACTAAATCGGACGATAAACAAGAACTTCTTATTTTCATCACGCCCCGTCTGATTCGTGATTCACTCACCTCCAGATAACTTGCGGGTATGACCTTGTCATTCCTAGTCTAATTTTATGCGTATTCATGTTTCCAGGCCCCTGCGGCTTTTTCTGGTCGGTCCAATGGGGGTAGGGAAGACCACTATTGGTAGAATGCTCGCTCGCGAGTTGGGGTTGCGGTTTGTCGATTGTGACGAGGAAATTGAATATCGTGCAGGTGCCAATATCGCCTGGATTTTTGATGTCGAGGGCGAAACCGGCTTCAGGATGCGCGAGATGCATGTGCTTGATGACTTAACGCAGGAAGATAATGTACTGGTCGCAACGGGCGGTGGTGCAGTTCTGAATGATGAAAATCGACGCTACCTTAAAGAGCGGGGCATTGTCGTTCACCTTGATACGTCGGTGGACCTGCTGGTGAAACGCACGGCCAATGATAAAAAGCGTCCACTCCTGCAGAACGGTAATCCGAGAGCCATCTTGGAAAAAATCAAGAGAGACCGTGATCCTTTGTATCGAGAAGTGTCAAATGTACGCGTGTTCGTTGGCCACAACAGTAGCAGGAAAGCTGTTTTGCAGATATTAGAAAACCTTAAAAAAGAAGGATTAACACAAGACTAATGGAAAATATTCGCGTTGACCTAGGAGCGAATTCCTACGATATCTGTATTGGGTCGGGACTGTTGCGAACTGGTAACATGCTGCTTGAAAAGATTCAGGGTAGACGGGTATTTGTCGTCTCCAACCAAGTGGTCGCTGATCATTATTTGGACAGGGTCAGGCAGCAGTTGAAAGGGGTTGACGTAGATGTACACCTGATGCCGGACGGTGAACAATTCAAAACACTGCAGACACTGGAGGCGATCATCGGCGATCTGCTTGCCAAGGGTCACAATCGATCGACGACGATCGTCGCTCTGGGGGGAGGGGTGGTTGGCGATACTGCGGGTTACGCTGCAGCCACCTACCAGCGTGGCGTTCCGTTTATACAGGTACCAACCACCTTGTTATCACAGGTGGATTCTTCGGTTGGAGGAAAAACCGCCGTTAATCATGAGCTAGGTAAGAACATGATTGGGGCCTTCTACCAGCCAAAGGGTGTTTATATCGATACCGATACGTTGCTGACGTTACCCGAACGGGAGTTATCTGCCGGGCTAGCAGAGATTATTAAGCATGGTGTGCTGGCGGATTCTGAATACTTTGACCTGATTGAGAAAGATATCGGTCAATTGCGGCAAAAGGATGAGGGAGCCCTGATCAGCGCCATTAAAGGCAGCTGTCAGATTAAGGCATCGGTCGTTGCCGAAGATGAGAGAGAATCGGGAAAACGTGCCCTTTTGAACTTTGGCCATACTTTTGCCCATGCTATAGAAACGGGAATGGGTTACGGGCAGTGGTTGCATGGTGAGGCGGTAGGTGCGGGAATGGTGATGGCTGCCGATCTTTCAGCCAGACTTGGCCGGTGTTCCCTTGATGATAGTCAACGAATAAAAGCGCTCGTGAAAAGCGCTGGGTTGCCGATTGCCGGTCCAGCAGAGGTGTCCACAGAGGCTATGTTGGCTTTTATGGCGAAGGATAAAAAAGCAACGGATGAGGGTTTAAGGTTCGTGTTGATAGCGGGCGGTATTGGCAAGACCGACATTGTGCAGGACGTCCCCGTGAGTGTTCTCAGGCAGACACTCACGGCTGGCTTACGACTTTGTGAGTAAAGCTTGTCAGGGCAGCTGAGTAGAACCCATTAGGTCTCTGTCAATCTCTCGTGCGGCTTCACGGCCCTCATTAATGGCCCTGACGACAAGATCCTGTCCCCTTCTGCAGTCCGCTGCGGCGTAGACTTTTGGCACAGAAGTTTTGAAATCCTTTTTGGTCGCCAGAAAGTTGCCGCGCCCGTCTATCTCCATCCCAAGTGCCTGGTTGATATAGTGTTCTGGCTGTAGGAAGCCCATTGATAACATAATGAGGTCAGCTTCCCAGGTTTTCTCAGTGCCCTGAATCTCTTTGAGTTGATCGTCAACGTTGACGGTGACGATACCGTTAAGATTGCCATTTTCATCCTGCAGGAATTCTTTACTCATAATCGAATAAACACGAGGGTCGTCGCCAAACTTTTCTGCAGCTTCTGCGTGACCGTAATCCACTCGATAGACTTTTGGCCAAAGCGGCCAAGGATTGCTGGCTGCGCGCTCTTCAGGAGGGCGTGGCATCAACTCGAAGTTAACGAGTGATTTGCAACCGTGTCGCAGTGAAGTACCAATACAATCTGTTCCAGTATCACCACCGCCAATGACGATAACGTTTTTGTCTTTGGCGGAAATATAGTTGCCATCTTCAAGGTTCGAATCCAACAGGCTCTTGGTGTTGGCAGTCAGAAAATCCATTGCCAGGTGAACACCTTTCGCTTCACGACCTGGTATTGGAAGGTCCCTTGCTAGGGTTGCCCCGGTTGCCAGAAGCACACCATCATTGCCGTCAACGAGCGCTTTGACGTCGACATTGTTACCAACGTCTGCATTGACGATGAATTCAATACCTTCCTCGCGCATTAGCTGAACTCGTCGTTCGATATCCGACTTTTCAAGTTTCATGTTCGGGATACCATACATCAACAGGCCACCCAGCCTGTCAGCGCGTTCGTAAACTGTCACCTGGTGTCCTGCGGTGTTCAATTGCGCTGCTGCTGAGAGTCCACAGGGACCGGAGCCTATGACGGCGATTTTTTTACCTGTTCTGGTCGCGGGTGGATTTGCGACAACCCAACCCTCTGCAAAACCACGGTCTATAATAGCTGACTCTACGTTCTTGATGGTTACCGGTGGGTTGGTGATACCCAGAACACAGGCGCCCTCGCATGGGGCGGGACAAACCCTGCCGGTAAACTCGGGGAAGTTGTTGGTCTTGTGCAGCCGGTCCAGCGCTTCGCGCCAGCGACCCTTGTACACAAGGTCGTTCCATTCGGGAATCAGGTTGTGGATAGGACAGCCATTACCAGACTGGCAGAAGGGTACTCCGCAATCCATGCACCGTGAGCCCTGCGTCTGCAGGTGCTCGTCGTTGTGGTCGGTATAGATCTCCTTGAAATCAATCAACCGTTCGGCTGCGTTGCGATAGGGTGCTACTTCCCTGTCAAATTCCTTAAACCCTGTTGGCTTACCCATAACTACACTCTATTTATTACTTAAGAACCTACTTACCACTTAAGAGACTGCTTATTACTTAAGAGCCAGCCGCAGCCGTTAGGGCTTCTTCGGCTGCAAGCTCCTCTAGAACTCGCTTGTAATCCGTAGGCATTACTTTGATGAACTTCTGTAATTCAGAAGACCAGTTATCCAGAATTTTTCTGGCGACTACTGACCCGGTGTATTTTTCATGCTTCTGGATCATGTTTTTCAATTCACTGATGTCCTTTTCGCTCTGGACTGCTTCCAGCTCAAAAGTACCCGTATTGCATTTACTGGTGAAGTCGCCAGCGGTATCCCATATGTAGGCGGCACCTCCGCTCATGCCGGCACCAAAGTTTCGCCCGGTAGAACCAAGAACAACGACGCGTCCGCCGGTCATGTATTCACAACCGTGGTCCCCGATCCCTTCAATAACAGCATGCGCACCGCTATTGCGTACACAAAATCTTTCGGCGGCTATTCCCCTGAAGTAGGCTTCACCCGAGGTGGCGCCGTAAAGTACAACATTACCGATCAGCACATTGTTTTCGGCTGCGAAGCTGCTGCTGGTGGGGGGATAAATAATGATCTTTCCGCCCGAGAGTCCTTTACCGACATAGTCGTTAGCATCACCCTCTACTTCGATGGTGATGCCTTTTGCCAACCAGGCACCTAGGCTTTGCCCCGCTGAGCCATTTAACTTAATATTAATCGTGTCTTCAGGGAATCCTTCACCATGAGTTGCCTTCGCCACCTCATGGGAAAGCATGGTGCCTACGACACGGTTGATGTTGATCACGTCATGCTCGATATCAACCCGTTCGCCGCTTTCAAGTGCCGCTTTTGCCAACTCGATTAGGGTGTTGTCGAGGGCCTTATCCAGCCCATGGTCCTGGTCCATTGTTCTATAGATTTCGGTCCCTTCGTACACGATCTTGGCCGGCGTAAGAATGCTGGTAAAATCTAGTCCCCGCGCTTTCCAGTGATCAATAGCATCATCTTTGGAGAGGAGGTCAACGCGACCTACCATCTTGTTAACAGTGCGAATGCCGAGTTTGGCCATGATTTGGCGTAACTCCTCGGCCACCATAAACAGGTAGTTCACGACATGATCGGGACTGCCGTTAAATTTAGCCCTAAGGTCTGGGTCTTGTGTTGCAATGCCAACAGGGCAGGTATTCAGGTGACACTTGCGCATCATGATGCAGCCAAGCGTGACCAGGGGCGCAGTGGCGAAGCCGATCTCTTCTGCTCCAAGAAGCAGTGCCATAGCCACATCGCGACCTGTCTTGATCTGGCCATCAGTTTGCAGCACGACGCGTGATCGAAGATTGTTCATGACGAGCGTCTGGTGGGTTTCGGCGAGGCCAAGTTCCCAGGGTAGGCCCGCATGTTTAATAGAGGTCAGTGGGGAAGCGCCGGTACCTCCGTCATGTCCGGCAATGACCAGATGGTCAGCTTTTGCTTTTGTGACGCCCGCGGCGATCGTGCCGACACCAATTTCGGACCCTAGTTTCACGCTAATGCGTGCGTTGGGATTGGCGTTTTTCAAATCATGAATCAGCTGCGCGATGTCTTCAATGGAGTAGATGTCATGATGCGGAGGAGGGCTGATTAAGCCAACCCCCGGTGTTGAATGACGGATTCTTGCGATGTTTTTGTCTACTTTAGCGCCCGGCAGTTCTCCGCCTTCTCCCGGTTTTGCGCCCTGTACGATCTTGATCTGTAGTTCGTCTGCGTTGGCTAAATACCAGATGGTCACCCCGAATCTGCCCGAGGCTACCTGTTTAATGGCTGACCGCTTTGAATCACCATTCGCCATGGTTTTAAAACGGATCGGGTCTTCCCCGCCTTCTCCTGTGTTTGATTTACCACCTAGCCTGTTCATGGCAACGGCGAGTGCTTCATGACTTTCCGCCGAGATGGAACCTAGACTCATGGCGCCGGTACAAAACCGTTTGACGATTTCGCTGGCAACCTCGACTTCATCGAGTTCGATGGCGGTTGCTGCATAATTAAAGTCGAGCAGACCGCGGAACGTTGCTCGGCGTGTGCTTTCGCTGTTAGCGTGGTGGGCAAACTGCCAGTAGGCATCTTGGTCGTTTGTTCTCGCTGCCACCTGAAGGTTGGAAATCGTGTCTGGATCCCACATGTGTGTGTCACCGCCACGACGCCAGTGAAAATCCCCGGGATTAGGTAATACGGGGATCAGGTTCTCTTTTCTTGCGGGGAAACCGATCTCATGTCGAACCTTCATCTCGTCAAACAGCACATCAAAGCTGACGCCCTGCACACGGCTAGTGGTTCCCGCAAAACAGCGGTCAATAATCTCGTCTGCTAAACCTACTGCCTCGAATATCTGTGCGCCTTTGTAGGACTGGAGCGTAGAGATACCCATCTTGGCCATGACCTTCAGGATACCTTTGGCAACGCCCTTCTTATATGAGTCGACTATTTTGTGAATATCCGAGTACTCAGCAGCGTCCAGTAAACCGTCTTGCTGCGCTTGCCAGAGTGATTCAAAAGCCACGTATGGGTTGATGGC
>JABIVN010000149.1 GCA_018667205.1 Gammaproteobacteria bacterium
CACTACGGTGCCGCCAAAGCCGGCACCAATTCACTGACCTGGACCCTGGCCGCAGAATTTGCACCAAACATTCGGGTCAATGCCGTGGCACCTGGCGCTATCCCAACTGAGGTGATGTTGAAAGCCATTGGCAGGGATGAAAGCCAGCTGGATCAAATTCTAGAGGAATGGAATATTCCACTGGGCAGACTTGGCACGCCGGAGGACATTTCCTCAGCGTGCATTTATCTTGCGTCAGATGCGTCCAGTTGGGTCAGTGGAGAAATACTCCGGGTCGGCGGTGGGGCAAAACCCAGATAGCACTTTGTTTAAATAGCACTTTGTTTAAATAGCACTTTGTTTAAATAGCACTTTGTTTAAGCCGAACTCAGTCTTCAGCAAACTCGCTCACCCTACTGACAGCATCCTTCAGGGGATCCAAGCAAAGATATAGACATATCGCAGCTATTACATAATTCACAAAAGCCAGCGATGAGAGCGACAAACCAATAGCATCTTCCCGTCCGAACACGTAGTCGTTCATCAGCCCGATAATCAAAGGTGCGAACAAGTAGGACAAAAAGCTAACGCAGATCAAATACACTGCAATCATCTGGCCTCTTAGTCTGTTTGGCGAAATCGCCTGAAGTGCCGCATTGGAAAGCCCCGGCGGCATCGCCATAAAGAACGTAATCGGGATAATAATAGCAATTGCCAGCCAGTCACTTGAAACCAGCGGCATAATCACCGCCAACGGTCCCAGGCCAATCGTGCCATAAAAAGCCAAGCGCATAGGCGCATCCGCCCTGCCTTTAGCCAACCAGTAACCTGCATAGTAGCCCGCACCGATACTTCCCATAATCCCCACAATGAGTGCAATACTGCCATAGGTAAGCCCAATCTCTGTGCGAGTCCAGCCGTGAACTCGAACAAAAAATTCAACGATCCATGTTAGAAATGCAAAACCCTGAATCGAAAGACAAAGGTAGGCGATGAAGTGATAGCTGAGATACTTTCGACGAGATAAACAAAACTCCCAGAGTTCGCGATAGGAATACCCTTCAGTGCGACTAGCGCTAGCGCCTTTCCTTCCAGGTTCCTTAATTGTAAACATCAGTAGCGTTAACAGTATCCCGGGAAGTCCGACGACAACCAGCACGGTCTGCCAGGAGTACATCTCGCCGAAGACAGGCATCACTATTAACGGGCGAGCCTCCAGATAATCTATCAGCGGTCCACCAACAATGTTCGCAAGACCTGTTCCGATGAACGGCGCTGCCGCGACTATTCCATAGGCAAGGGGCAATCGATGCTGTTCAAAGTAGTCCGCAAGAATGGATTGAGTCGCGGGTCCAAGAGACGCCTCACCGACCCCAACCCCCATGCGCGCACCAAAAAGGGTCCAGAATGAATTTGCCATACCAGCCAACGCGGTCATCAGGCTCCAACTGAAGACGCCCGCAGCAATCACGTTACGGCGGCTATACCTGTCCGCGATTCGCGCGAGTGGTAACGTGGTCAGTGAATAAACAGCAGAGAACGCCAGCCCAATGATCAATGATATCTCGGTATCTGAGAGCCCACCGAGGTCACGCTTGATAGGACCAATCATGACGTTGAGAATCTGGCGATCAATGAATGATAAGGTCGATGCAACCGTTAACAAGAAAACCACATACCAAAGGGTCGCATTAGGGTACTTCATGAATCGGCAACAACCTTGACTATCGTCTTACCAAAGGTTTTCCCGTTAAGCATGTCACTGAACGCCACACCGCAGTTTTCCACGCCCTGATACCGCGCCTCATAGCTCTTCAGTTTACCTGATTCCAGCCATCCAACGAGTACTTCTCTTGCGACTTCATAGTCTGCGGTCCAGTAGTGCGTCATGAAACCTTCAAGCTTCGCGCAGTTAGCCACCAGCCTGAAAAGGTTACTAGGTCCCGTGCCATTTTCTGACGTGTAGTCAGCCACTGCGCCACAAAATGCAATACGTGCCTGATAGTTAATATGGTCCAACACGGGTTCCAGCAGGTTTCCACCGACATTGTCGAAATAGACATCGATCCCATTGGGGCAATGCTCACTCAGCGCCTTACTAATATCATCCGTCTTATAATTAATCGTTGCGTCGTAGCCGACCTCTTCTTCTAGCCATTTACATTTCTCGGCATCCCCAGCAAAGCCAATAACCTTCCCCGCACCCATTGCTTTCGCAATCTGTCCTGCGGCGTTACCTACAGCACCACCGGCAGCAGACACTACAACCGTCTCCCCGGGTTGCAACTTCGCAACACGCTCTAATCCGAAGTAGGCGGAAAGACCAGTATCCCCCAGCAGCCCCAGAAACAGGTTCTCCGGTTGTTGAAATTTTTCCTCGATTGCAACCAATAAGTCCTGGTCCGTGGCAATCGAATAGGCCTCCCATGCAAGCCGCCCAACCAGTACCTCACCTACTTTCAAGTCCTCTCGGTTGGATTCGACAACCCGACCGGCCGTCAATCCCATGACCGGAGCCCCAAGCTCCATCGCTGGCAGCACATCGTCACCGGAGCCCTCATCCATCCAGTTTCTGAAGCCCGCATCCAGCGAGACATACAGGTTCTCAAGTAGCGCTTCATTAGGGCCTAGCGATGCGACCTCAGTTTCCACAACCTGAAAATCCTCCGGGACAGGAACACCCGAGGGGCGCCTTGCGAGTACTACCTGCTTATTAATCACGTTTTTGCCTACCGATAAACAAGTGACGGAGTATAACGGATTACAATCACAACTGACTGTTTTAGTGGTATTCTCCGGCATCTTGAAAAATACCGGAGTTCAAAAATAATGTCCGATGAAATTGCACGAGTCGCGACCTGCCCTGTTCATGAAATCAATCCAATGCATCCGGATATTTTAAAATCTCCCTGGGGGATGAACCGACGACTACGGGATGAAGCACCCGTATTCCAAGACCCAAATTCCGGCATTTTCTTTGTTTCACGCTATGAGGATGTCATTCAAATCGCAAAAGACCACAAAACATTCTCCAGCCGTATGATGGGTCCGACTCGCGCTATGACTGGATCTCAAGACCCCGAGGTTATGGAAGTTCTCAAATCGGGTTACGAGAATGTACCTACGATGCTGACAGAAGATCCGCCAAATCAAAGACGCTATCGTAAATTCGTCGACGGCGCATTTTCTCCCTCAAGTCTGAAGAGCCTTGAGCCCTTTATAGAAAACCTCTCAAACGAGCTAATTGACACTTTTATTGAACAGGGTGAATGTGAATTTCTGTCAGAATTTGGCGTGCCGCTACCCCTAAGGGTGATTATTTCCCAGCTCGGCGCACCACAGGAAGACCTGCCGTTATTCCGCAAATGGACTGAGGCATTTATCGGAAATCTCAGCCAACAACTAGACAAGGCGGGGACACTTCAAGCAGCCAAAGACATGGTGGAATTTCAGCATTACTTCGTTGCTCGAATGAACGAACGTCGCGCAGAACCTGCCGACGACATTTTGTCCAAATTAGTGAATGCCAGCTTCGATGGCGAACAGCCGCTTACTGACGCTGAATGCCTGTCGATGCTGGCTCAGATTCTAGTGGCAGGTAATGAAACCACCAGCGCAGCCCTCACAGAAGGCCTATGGCTACTGATCGAAAACCCCGATCAATACCAGTTGATCAAAGACGACCCTTCCGCGGAAATGATTTCAAGACTGGTTGAAGAAGTGCTGC
>JABIVN010000150.1 GCA_018667205.1 Gammaproteobacteria bacterium
CGGGCACGCTTGATCAAGAATGTGCTGATAACGCGATGTACGATGGTGAGCACCTGGCTCATGACCTTCGGGTTGGTCGCAAAGAGGTAACGTAGCGGATACGGAACACTAAGCACCCATTGCCGTATTGGTCGCTTCGGCAGAACTTCATCGACCAGATGGGTCGCACTGTCCACCATCCGTCGCGCGCCACAAGACGGACAGAACCCACGGCGTTTACAGCTGAATGCAACGAGCTTCTCGTGATGGCAGTTATCACAGCGAACTCGCAGAAACCCATGTTCCAGGCGGCCACACTTCAGGTAGTCATCGAACTCACGAACAACATAACCCGGCAGTTGTTTACCCTGCTCGGATAGCATTGCTTTGAACTCCGGCCAATGGCGCGCCACCAGCTGATACAACAGTGTTGTCTCTGGAGTATGGCGTTCATAACGAAACGAACCTGTCGGCCAGAACATGTCCTGGCTGTTGTGGATGGACACAGCACGAGATCATCGAGAGAGTGAATCGAGAGCGTCGACTGGTCAGCCGTTAGATAGCAGTCGCTTTTGCTGAAAAGGCTGTAGGGCTGATGAATGAGGGAATGTGCGAGTTATTTGTTCAGTGTGCGCTTCAGCAGTGATTCAAACGCTGAACCATCCTGCCGGGTCAGGTTGGGGACATACCTGGAATAGATGCGAAACAGCATCTCTGTAGTGCTGTGGCCCATCTGTCGGGCAATCCACTCCGGGTTTTCGCCAGCTGCTAGCCACAACGTGGCTGCTGTATGGCGGGTCTGGTAGGGCCTTCGAAGTGGTATGCCAAGGCGTTTTAGCAATGGATACCAGATCCGTTTTGTCACGTTGTGCACGGATAGTGGGTTGCCGGACTTGTTGGCGAACACGTAATCGATATCGCACGTCACTTTTGATTGCTGCTTCAATGCATCTAACACCGGCTGCGACATCTGAATCTCTCGCGTTGATCCATCTGTCTTTGTGGTGGTTTGCTGTCCAGCGACAAAAGATTCTCTAACCAGAATTTGCCGATGTTGGAAATCTACATGTTTCCACTTGAGTCCATGTACTTCACCGGTACGCATACCGGTGAAGAAACGGACTATCAGGTAATTCTTGTAGTCCGGACGGACATGCTCAATCAACTGTCGGACCTCTTCCAACGCAAACGGATCAACATCTGATCGGCCAACTTTGAGCGGTTTGATGTTTTTGAAGGGAGAGCTAAATTCATATCTCTCTGCCGCCTCGTTCATGATCGACCGAAGCGGGACCATGACATGATTGATTCGTGACGGTGACAAACCTGAAGCGCCGTCTTTGCGGGGTATCCTGGCAAGGTTGGCTCGAAAGGCCAGCACTGCAGACTTTTCAATCTCATCAAGTTGAACTTCTCCGAAAACCGGGAGTATGTGTTTGTCCAGTGAGGTTCTTAACGTAATCTTGTATGAGTGTTTCCAACGCGGTTCGTTCTCAGTGAACCACGTGTCTGCAAAATCTCGGAACGATGGAATTGATGACGACGACGCCAGTTGTACCGCGTCAATGCGGCGGAACCGCTCAGTACTGTTTGAGTTAGGGAAGTAAGTCGCGTAATCGAATGTTCCGACCAGTATCTCCGCTTCGATGCGTTCCAGAATCGTCGTAGCCCGTTTGCGATTTACCGGATTGTCCGACAGTTTGGTTTGTTCCCGACAACGTACACCTCGGTAGCGAAAGTCGAAGAAGAGCTTCCCCGATCTGGAACGAATGGAACCCATCGTTCGTCTCTAGATGACACCGGACATCAATGAGTCGATTGAGACTGGCCTTGCCATGTCCTTCTCAATCTTCTCCCAGACGTAAAGGATCTTTCTGCCGCCAAAAGGTCGGATGTAGTGAACGCCTTCAATCAATACGCTGTCTTTAAGGCAATTTCTGATGGTTCTTGGGTCGTACTTGATGCGACCCGCAAGCTCCTCAGTGGTTAGATAGGTGAAGCTCATGCTATTCTCTCTTGATCCGATTAGATCATCTGTGATTCATATGGCTCGTATAAGAATCATAATGGAGCCAATCTAATCTTTCAAGAACTATATAGATCATATGTGATCAGTTTAAGGTGGTTGAGTGTAGTGATTCGCATTCTTTTCAGGCAGGCATTGGATGAGAAGTCCTTCAAGGAAGGACGTCGAATTACTTTGAACGAGGTCAGTGAAGAAACGGGAATTTCCCGACCAACATTGACAAGGATTTCAAACGTACCTGGGTACAACACGAACACGGATACGATCAGTGCGTTGTGTGACTACTTTGAGATTGAGCCGGGTGAACTGCTTAAGAAGGTGTGACCTTTGGGCGCGAGGTGGGCACGGTTTGGGCACAACTGAGATTTTAGGATTCGCCTCTCGCGATTTTCACCTTCGGTGAAAACACTGTCGGCCTCGACTTTCTTCGCTTTGCGAAGAAAGCGAGTTGGTAGCTACGGGTGGACTTGAACCACCGACCCCAGCATTATGAATGCTGTGTGGGATACGTCGCTACACCGAAAAACCAAGCTGTGTAGGCGTTCGTAGCATCTTCAGCCGTCAGCATCACCGTCAAGATACCCCTAAAACCCCGCAAAATCCCCGCACAGTCAAATGCCACTATCCATACTTTTCAAGGTTTAAGTTGTTTGAGGCTTTTTCTCACAAGCACCTGGAATTCTGGTCCAGCTCTCTTAAAGCCCATCGTTTTGGCGACAGCTCGAACCATTTCTTCTTCCTCTACAGCTCCAGATTCGTCCTGAATAAGGTTCGCACAAGCAAGTATTTCCATCGGAGAGATATTTTCAGCACTGGTCGTAGGAATAGACTCGGCACTCCTATCTCTCACCGGAACCGAGGAAAATTGCTCTTCAGTAGCCCAAAACTTACCATCATTGACCAACTTGCGATCACGCTTAGCGCGCGAGAGGGCTCCTTTCACCCAATCCGCAATACGTGACCCAACGCGCGATTTCCCGTGAGCCGCTGCATACCGACGAGCTATCTCATCTATGTGAACAGGTCCCTCGACGGCGACGATCTGGCATAAAATATCCACAACCTGCTGAAGAGGTCTGTCATGCGGCTCGTAATTCGAGCCGACAACAATCCGCGCCTTTTCGTACTTCGGGACCTCGATGACGGACTCTTCAAGTACGATTGGATCTTCGCTTCGAACCTCCGTCATATCGTTTTCAGCTGGAGGCGATTCGGCGTTTGATCCTTTTAAACCTCTTGCAATATCTCGCGCTCTCGCCTGTTCTAAGGCTTCTCGAAGCCTTTGCATCTCCTTTTCCCGCTGATAGAACCAGTCGGTGCTCCATATCCGGTGAAAGTGCCAACCGAAGCCTTCGAGCACTTGCTGGCGCATTCGGTCTCGCTCTCTTGCCCAAAGCGCACTGTGATAAGTAGCGCCATCACATTCCACTGCAAGGATGTGATGGTGCGCATTGGAGGGGTCTTTCACGCCTAAATCGATTTTGAAGCCTGCGGTCCCTACTTGATGATCAACCTCGTAACCAAGTTTGCGAATTGCTTCAGCAACATCCTCCTCGAAGGGTGAGTCAGCCTCGCCCTCCGACACGTAATGCTCCGTCAGCTCTCCCGTCTTCGCATATTCTAAGAATCTCTTTAGCACTACAGGTCCCTCTTTCGAGGTCCGAGAGAGATCGATCTCCGAGGGATCGAATGACGTGAATACTTCACAGGCGATACGGGAACGACTGAACAAGACGTTAAGGCGCCTCTCTCCGCCCTCCGCGTTTACCGGACCGAAGCTCATAGAGGCAAGTCTTCCGTTAGGCTCATGAGGACCATAGCCAACAGATATCAAGATAACGTCTCTCTCATCGCCCTGAACGTTTTCAATGTTCTTAACGAAAACATTCTCAATCTTGTCTTCGCGCAGGCAGCGGTCCAAAACATCATCCTCTCGTCGCCTGAATTCCAGGACTTCCGTGACCATGTCAGCCTGCGCTTTTGAAAAGGTCACAACGCCCAGAGAGAAGTCTGGTCTGCTGAGCGCGAACTCGTGAAGCCTATCGGCTATCGCTTCTGCCTCAATACGATTTGTTGTTGGTCTACCGCCACCTCGTTTCGCAGTGGAGTAAACACCAGGCACTCGCACCAATTTGAGACCAAAATTCTCATCCGACTCGGTGGGACAAGGGGGCAGTATGAGGCGGTTTCTGTAAAACTCAGCGTTTGATACCGCAATAAGCGAAGGGTCTCTGGAACGGTAGTGCCACTCAAGCATTGACTCGGTCAACCCACGCGCCTCACAAAGCGATAAGACGCTTTCCATTTCTGTAGCTTTTGCGCCGGAGAACTCTTCATCATCGCCCTCTTCTGAAGGAGCGTTATCCGTCAACCGATCGAAGAAAGACGTGGGAGGTAACTGTTTTTGGTCACCGACTACTACGATTTGTTTCGCCCTTGCGATTGAACCCAGCGCATCCTCCGGCTTTACCTGACTCGCTTCATCAATCACCAACAAGTCAAATTCCACTTTGCCAGGGGGGAGGAATTGAGCTACCGATATCGGGCTCATAAAGAATATCGGTTTTATTCGCTGAATCATTTCTGAGGCGGCAGTCATTAGCCTGCGAATAGGAAGATGCTTCCTCTTTTTGGCGATTTCTCCCCTGATAATACCCATCTCACCTGCTGAACCCTTTGGTATGCGGCTGAGATGAGCATCGCGAAGAGCAACCTGAACCTCTGTTACTCGATCTCTCTCCAGCTTCTGGAAGGTAGAGACCAAGGCATGTCTATCCAGTCGTGCCAAAGAGTTAAGCTCTGGTTTGATCTTTCTAGCGTAATTCCATCTCGCTTCGGCGACTGAAAAGGATAGTTCCGTTGGCGCTTGCTGGACTGCAAGGCTGCCATCATCGAGCCTGTTGAGAAGATCTGCCAAACCAGAAAACTCCAGAACACTATTTTTCGCGAACTGAATCCGGGTCCACAACGAATAGGCGTCGGAGTGTTCAATCATCAGATTGACCCGATTCTTCAACTCAGCCAGTGGTATCGACTTCAAGTGCTCGCTCTCGAAGTCAGCCATATTGAGCTTGCCCTGCAACGTGGCAAAAGCATCGACTAGATCATCTTTTCTTCTATCGAATTCTTTGGCATCAAACGTTTCGGTAGTGCGCTGACCAAAAAGCTCGCCCAATCGTTCTGCGGAAAACTGGTAAACCTCCTCGGTCGAGCTTCGAAGCCATTGCAGCACGTTTTCTATTTCGTTGAAGGGTGTTCTCTCACCACGCCACGCGTCCCCCATGCGTGCTTTCATGTAAGACTCTTCGTCAGCAAAGGCTCTCGCCTTTCGTCTGCCCTCCAGAATAGAATCGAGGAGCTTGAGCCTTTCTGAAGGCTTAATTGGTATCTCAGCTTTTAGATAGGAGCTAAGTTCTTTGCTCGCTGATCGGTAGCCACCAAATATTCTTGAGAGAAACGACGTTACGCCTTTAGCGAGCGGCTGCCGCAGATGGTCTAAATCATGATCCCAAATCACCTCATTGACGGTGCTGGACAGACCTCGTTTGTATTCGACCCAGGAAGCTCCAATGGAAATCGCTTCCTTAAACCTCACATCGCTCAAATTGCTGTGGACCACGGAAATGTGTTGCTCAGTGTAGTTCGGAGCTTTTTGCAACTGCACGTAGACAGACCGGCAACTGTCAGCGCTGCTCAACGTAAAACTGGAATCTTGAAGCAGATTTGCTTCCAGCTCTTCCTGATAGGGACTCCAATCGTTCAAATAGCCCAGCGCAACCTCAAGGTCCTCAATAAGACGTCGAATATCCGTTGGCTGTAAGTCCAAATTTGTGGCACCAAAAAAGGGATTATCTGAGCCCGTACCATGCTCCTCTATGAGGGCGAGGTAACTTTCTAAACGCTCGACCAAGCGTGCCTCTTCGTCTTTCGTAAGAGGCTCTAGAGGCAGACCATCAAATCTTGGCGTCGGAGCCCCAGAGCTAATGTGCGACACTAGCTTTGCCAGCACATCGAAAGGCGAGTAATCCCGTTCCGGCAGCTTGGAGTGAAGAAGAGACGTTAACCTATTTAGCTCATCTCGCGCTTCTTTTAGGTCATTCGATCCGATACTCGGCGGCTCAACGCCTTTACTCTTCGAGATTGTCTCGGCAAGACCTTGTAGAAAGACTTTCTTGTTTGCACTACGGGAGTGCAACTCAACGCAAAGGTCCTTCAGCCCAACTTTACCCATTCGGTTGTAAACGACCTCAAGAGCAGCCATTTTTTCTGCCACAAACAAAACTTTTTTATTGTCGTGAGCAGCTGCAGCAAGGATGTTTGTGATCGTTTGCGACTTCCCTGTGCCAGGCGGTCCTTGCACAACAAGATTTCGTCCTGATCGGACCTCTTCGATGACCTTGGACTGGCTAGAGTCTGCGTCTACCACGTGAAGGATTCGTTCTGGCGCTATTTTTTCATCTAAGTTGTCATCTTCTGCGAACAATGGTGGCTCAGGCTCGAATCCGTCCGACAATAACCCTGTAACCAGTTTGTTTATCAGCAACGACTCCTCGTCCCAATTATCGGGGTCCAAATCACGCAGCATCATGAGCTTGGCAAAGGAGAAAAAGCCCAACTGCATGCCATCATGATCGACAGACCATCTCTCTTTGCCTGAGATTGTTTCCTCGACTTCGGCGAAATAATCACCCGGCGACCAGTCTGCAGAGTCATCGATCTCTGGCAGGGAAATACCGAAATCTAACTTCAGCCTTTCCTGTAACGATAAGTTGGTAACAATATCGTCGTCGCGACAAACGATGTCATATGTCGAGGTTTTGATGTTCCGTACTAGTTCGACAGGCATCAATATAAGCGGCGATTCTCGCAAAACATCGGACTTTGAGTCTTCATACCAACGCAAAAAACCGATCGCGAGAAAAAGGATGTTTATGCCCTGCTCCTCCTCGGCTGTCCTGGCATCGCGGGACAACTTCAACAACCGTTTTTGTAAGGCATCAGTGGATAGCGGCGTCTCTATAATTGAGTCAGTGTATCTCCCTTCACTGACATCATGATCTGCAATCTCGGCTAAAGTTAGGTCGTCCGATGTCTCCTCTTCCCCTTTTCCGGCGAAACGCATTTTTTTGCCATTTAGACGCAAGATCTGAAAGATGTCGTCAGACCTTTCATTAATGACATTAAGCAGGTTACCTCTTGAAGCATTACGATTTACATGGATCAGCCTATTCCTGGTTCCCGTCTCTACTAGTCGCTTCCGAGCATCTTCCAGAAGTGCTTCAACTCTTGTCACCAAAAACTCCTCATGCCGCTACCGTTTCTTGCCGCCTCACTTATCCAAGCGTACCCCACAGGGAGCAGACTTACGAGTGGCGTTAAAAGTGGCACGGTCAACAGAGCGCTCAGTGTTGTAGGAATCGTTCTGAAGCGTGCAAACAAGCGTTACCGGGACGTCAACGGTCGTCCCTGGCTCGCTCATGTTCCGGAAATTACCAAGCAAAACTGGGGCGACAAACGTAAGGCACATATCCTGACCGACCTAGAGGAATACTACCTTATGGCTGCACTGTCGGATGATTTCAGGAAGATCGTGGGCTTTTTGCTGAACACTGGACTAAGGGCAGGAGAGCTGTGTGCGCTGCGTTGGGATTGGCTTGAACCTAGAGAGCATTTGAGTTGCTTTGTCTTCGCTGGCGAGAAAACGAAGAATCAGTTGGACAGGCTGATTGCCCTCAACAGCAATGCTTTACAGATCTTGAGCCAACAGCGCGGTCTTCACGAGCATTACGTCTTTCCGGGTCGTAGTGGGCAACGAAAAGAGTTGAAGTCTACTGGCTGGCGCCGGGGGCGAGAGCGAGAGCGAGCAGCTGACGCATTTGAGCGAGGCGAAGGCAAGCCGGCATCGGACAGTTTTCGCAATCTTCGTTTGCACGACTTGCGTCATACGTTTGCGACTCGACTTAGGCGTTTGGGCGTGTCTCACGAGACGAGAAAGGATCTGATGGATCATGCTCAGGGGGACGTAACAACGCTCTACAGTCAGGTCGAAGTGTTTGAGCTGTGGAGAAGCGTCGAACTGCTGTGCAGCAGCGATTTGGGAGCGGATATTTTGCAATTCCCCGCAAAATCCCCGCATGGGCATCACCTAAAACAAGGAGGATTGGGCTAAGTCATTGATAGATATGGTAGCTACGGGTGGACTTGAACCACCGACCCCAGCATTATGAATGCTGTGCTCTAACCAGCTGAGCTACGTAGCCACGGTTCCCGACCGGCTGATCGGGGGATGCGAATTGTCC
>JABIVN010000151.1 GCA_018667205.1 Gammaproteobacteria bacterium
AAGCTCTAAATCCTGGTTAGCCGTTCTTCGCATATAGGGTAGGGGGGTCTGCCAACGAATGATTTCTGACACCATGCCAGGAATAAGATCGGGGTTATTGCGCAGTTTGTCGTACTCTTTCGGATTCTGGTTCAGTGCCAATACACCGCCGCTAATAGAGTTTCTGGTGGTATCGTTACCGCCGACAATCAAAAGGATAAGATTGCCCAGAAACTCATAGGGTGCCATATTTTTCGTATCTTCCCCGTGAGCCAACATGGAAATCAGATCCGACCCTGGTTGCTCCATCGCCGCCCGTTCGTTCCACAGTCGCGTAAAGTAAGCCAGACATTCCAACAACTCAGCTCTTCTTTGCTCAGCCGTGTCCACAATTCCGGTCCCAGGTGGGGCAGTTGCTACATCCGACCAGCGAGTCAACATACGGCGATCTTCGAACGGAAAATCAAACAGAATAGCGAGCATTTGAGTCGTCAGTTCAATAGAGACAAGATCAACCCAGTTAAAGGTCTTAGCGACTGGTAGGTTGTCAAGAATGCTACCGGCACGTTCTCTGATGACAGATTGCATCTTCGCTAGGTTGGGTGGTGCAACGGCGCTACTGACGGTCGCCCGCTGAAGATCGTGCTTAGGAGGGTCCATGGCGATGAAATTGGAAAAATTAAGCTCCTCGGGCCCGGGGGCGAGATCAATTCTCGGTCCAAGGGCTATGCCGCTCGCGGACGAGAACAGCTCGTGATTTTTATCCACATACATAATGTCTTCGAATTTGGTAATCGACCAGTAGCGACCGGTCATTGGTAATTCGTTCATATGAACCGGATCTTCTTCTCGAAGGCGCTTAAAGTGAGCCTCGTGAATATCCATCTGGAACAGTCGTCCGTCGATAGGATTAATCTCTTCAATCGGCACCGAGTACGGGTCTTTAATAACAGGAGGCGCATCCGCTCGTAGAAAGGGATTGTTGTAGACGGAAGTTTCCGCGTCCTTTTTCTGCTCACTCATCTTTGTTTACTCAACAGTTGGAGTTTTTTCTAAGACACAGACCATACCAGATTGTATTACTAATGTTTCCAGACGAGGGGAGGTGTTTGCAGAAAAGGTTTTAGACCAGCCCGCGCCATGTCGTTCATCATCTAAAGGGACTTAGGTCCAACCCACTTCTATAAAGAGGGATACCTGCAGGCGCTTTCGCGGCATCTCATTTAAGGCAACTCAATAATAAGCTAACCGCAGGTTACTGAATCGGAACCCAATATTAAGTGTTTTTGATCGATCTATCGCGAGCGAACCAGATCGCCAATTTTATTGAGCAGCTCTGGCATTGATGTAAGCCCTCTCCGAGATTTCGTGATATGACACAACGCTTTCACGGTAAGTTTTGTACGAATTATAAATCCTATTCGCAAGCTCATCGTTCGGGTCAACAATTTCTGCCGTCATAGCATAGGAAATATCTCGAATTCCCGAGAGTACATCGGCTGGCAATTGACGCAACTCAACGCCATGTACGTCAACCAGTTCAAGCAGCGCGGCGTTATTTCGGGCTGTATATTCGGCGAGAAGATCAGCGTTGACTGCCAACGACGCATTCTCAACAATGGCTTTCAGGTCAAGCGGGAGCTCGTCCCACGCTTCCTTGTTTATGATCAGTTCAAGGCTTGGGCCAGGCTCCTGCCAGCCAGGGTAGTAATAGTACTTCGCCACCTGGTGAAGCCCAAACGCTAAATCGTTATACGGGCCGACCCATTCCGTCGCATCGATTACGCCGGTTTGCATACTCGTAAATATCTCACCGCCCGGAAGATTAATGGCGGTACCACCGGCCCGGTTAAACACCTCACCGCCAAGCCCCGGGATGCGCATTTTCATACCTTTTAGATCCTCCAGGGAGTTAATCTCTTTGTTGAACCAGCCCGCCATCTGAACGCCGGTATTCCCGCCTGCAAACGGCACAAGGTTATAGTTAGCATAAAGTTCGCGCCAAAGTTCCATGCCGCCACCGTGGAACAACCAGCCATTCATCTCCTGAGCAGTCAGGCCAAACGGTAGCGTTGTGAAAAACTGAGCGATAGGGACCTTGCCTTTCCAGTAGTACGCAGCGCCGTGGCCCATTTGGACCGTGCCCTGCGAGACGGCCTCGAAGACTTCCAAAGCAGGAACAATCTCACCCGCACCATAGACTTTGATATCGAGCCGACCATTGCTCATTGTCTTTATTTTCTTTGCCATCGTTTCCGGCGCAAGGCCCATACCCGGAAGATTCTTTGGCCAGGTTGTTACCATTCGCCATTTATAGATCTTTAGCGGCGCAGCGGCACCATCGGCAGCAATGGGTTCTTGCGATCCTCCACAAGAACCAAGCAAAATTAACAATGACAGGGTGAAAATTCGTAACATCATAAGTTTTTGTTCCGGGACTCTATCGTTTCAGTTGTGTGGCGCGAATTGTGTGGTGCGGGGACTATCCGAGCGCCTCGAGATTAGCATACCCCATCACCAGCCACTTACTGCCTTCGGAAAAGTTAACCTGCACGCGGGCCGAGGAGCCCTCGCCTTCATAGTTCAGAATAACACCTTCACCAAATTTCTGGTGGATCACCCGTTGACCGATTTTAAGATTCGTGCCCACGACCTCATTGGCAACCCGGGAAGACGATGACCTTGGGGAAGGCGATGACCTTGGGTAAACCACTGATTTCTGTGGACGCACTGCTTTTATTACTTCTTCAGGCATTTCACTGATAAAGCGGGAAGGCCGGTTAAACGTTTCGCTACCATTGATACGACGAGACTCTGCGTAGGTCAGGTACAATTGCCTCATCGCTCGCGTGACACCGACATAGCAAAGCCGTCTTTCTTCTTCCAGCCTGCCAGGTTCTTCCAAAGACATCATATGTGGGAAAAGCCCATCTTCCAGACCTGCTAGAAACACCAAAGGAAACTCAAGACCCTTAGCACTATGCATCGTCATCAGTTGGACACAATCCTGATCAGGGTCACCCTGGCCTTCACCCGCTTCAAGCGCAGCGTGACTTAAAAAGTCATCCAACACGGAAAGCGTCGGCGCCTCTTGCTCGTCGGGGTCGGCGTCAAAAAGATAGTCTTCAGAGGGGTCATAGGTTTTTGCTGCAGTGACCAATTCAGCCATATTTTCGACGCGGGCTTGGCCACGCTCGCCGCCTTCTTTAGCATGGTAGTCTTTCAGTCCTGAGGCTTCGACAACAACCTCAACGAGTTCACCAAGGTCAGCTTCTGCAGTCTGCTCGTCCAGTGTTTCAATCATCCCAAGAAATACAGCAATGGCTTTCCTGGCTCGCCCGGTCAGCAGACCTTCATCTAAGATTTTTGTGGCCGCCTGCCATAAGGGGATTCCGGCAGCCCTGGCAAGCAGCCTGATTTCCGCAACACTTTTCCCACCGATACCCCGTGGCGGCGTATTGACCACTCGCTCGAACGCTGCGTCAGCATCCCGGTTACCGACTAATCTCATGTAAGCCAACACGTTACGGATCTCTACCCGTTCAAAGAAACGTTGGCCACCGTAGATACGGTAGGGCATCTGAGCCCGCAACAAAGCTTCTTCCAGTACCCGTGACTGGGCGTTAGATCGATACAATATGGCTGATTCCGAGTAAAGGTTACCGCTATCAGACCAGGACTTTATCCGTTCGACGATATAACGCGCCTCGTCAATTTCGTTATACCCCGCATATAGCTGTATAGGATCACCGTCACCCATGTCGGTCCACAGTTCTTTGCCCAGACGACCAGTATTTTGGTCAATCAACCCATTGGCTGCTGTCAGGATGTTCGACGTGGACCGGTAGTTCTGTTCAAGCCTAACGGTTGAGGCATTCGAAAAGTCTTTAGTGAACTGCTGGATGTTCTCAATTTTTGCACCCCGCCAGCCGTAAATAGACTGATCATCGTCACCCACGACCATCAAGTTATCTTTGTTACCAGCAAGTACCCGGAGCCATGCATATTGAATGGTGTTGGTGTCCTGAAACTCGTCGACCAGCAGGGCAGAGAAGCGATCCTGGTAGTGCTTAAGGACCACCGGGTTTTTAAGCCAGAGTTCATGTGCCCGCAAGAGAAGTTCGGCAAAGTCCACCATGCCACCGCGCCGACAAGCCTCTTCATACGCACGGTAGATAGCCAAGTGGGTTTTCAGGTATACGTCACCATAATCCTCGATACTGCTGGGTCTAAGCCCTTCATCTTTCTGACCATTGATCCACCACAGGGCTTGCCTGGCAGGCCACTTCTTGTCATCGACGTCAAGGCTGATCATCACGCGTTTGACCAATCGAAGCTGGTCATCTGCGTCAAGAATCTGGAAGTTTTGAGGCAGGCCCGCATCGCGGTGGTGGGCTCTTAACAAGCGATGAGCAATACCATGAAAAGTCCCTACCCACATACCTCTTGCCGGAATGTCGAGCAGTTTTTCGAGCCTGCCTCGCATTTCAGCAGCAGCCTTGTTGGTAAAGGTAACGGCAAGAATACTGTAGGGAGACAGCCCTTCCCGCTGGATCAGCCAGGCAATCCTATGGATAAGCACACGTGTTTTACCGCTACCTGCGCCTGCGAGAATTAACGAGCTACCACGAGGAGCAGCAACAGCTTGTCGTTGCTGCTCATTCAGAGAATCCAGGAGATGAGAGACATCCATGATTATTCGACTGTGACTGACTTGGCAAGATTTCTTGGCTGGTCAACGTCCGTGCCTTTAGATACCGCGACATGATAAGCCAGCAGTTGGACAGGAATCGTATAAACGATGGGGGATATCAAAGCGGGGCAGGAAGGAACTTTTAATACCGTGACGCGGTCAGCGTCCCTCATGGTGACAAACTCGTCGGCGAATACGATGAGCTCAGCACCCCGAGCACGCACCTCTTCAAGGTTTGATTTAAGTTTTTCGATGAGTGCATCCCCGGGCGCTACAGTAACCACAGGCATATCATCGTCCACCAAGGCCAGTGGACCATGCTTCAACTCGCCGGCGGGGTAGCCTTCTGCATGTATGTAAGAGATCTCTTTCAGCTTCAGCGCCCCTTCAAGCGCAATGGGATAGTGGCTGCCACGTCCCAGGAAAAGAGCATGATTCTTGCCAACAAACTTTTCCGCTATAAGACGGATTTGCTGATCAAGTTTTAGCGTGGACCGCACAACATCCGGCAGAGTCTTTAAGGCTTCTACCAGTTCACGGTGGCCAACATCATCTAGACCGTTGTACTGACCTATTGCGCCCACAAGCAGCAACAAATCAACGAGTTGGTTGGTGAAGGCCTTGGTTGAGGCCACGCAGATCTCAGTGCCAGCTTCCAGCATCAAAGCTAGATCGCTCTCTCTGACCAGTGAGCTGTTAGGAACATTGCACAGACAAAGGCTGGCGATGTAATTCTTGTCTTTAGCATCTCGTAACGCCGCTAGCGTATCGGCGGTTTCCCCAGACTGGGAGATCGTTACCAACAAAGTCTTGGGAAGAACGACGGTTTTCCTGTATCGAAATTCACTCGCGATCTCAACGTGGCAGGGAATACCGGCATATTCTTCGAACCAGTACTTCGCAACAAGACCGGTATAATAACTACTACCGCAGGCAACAATTTGGACAGTGGCTACTTCCTTAAAGACGGATTCTGCCGCGACCCCGAATGCATGGGTCAAAACACGCTTATCACTCAATCGTCCCGCAAGGGTACGTTCGATAGCATTGGGCTGCTCAAAGATCTCCTTCTGCATGTAGTGGCGAAAGCCACCCTTATCCGTAGCATCGTGTCGTTTATCCAACGTAACAGCGCGACTTTCAATAAGCGCTTTATCATGCCCAAAGATAGTGACCTCCGTGGCCGTGATTTCAACAAGTTCTCCTTCCTCAAGGAAAATGAATCTGTCCGTGACTGGTCGCAGGGCTTGGGGATCAGAAGCGATATAGTTTTCTCCAATCCCTATGCCGACAACCAGCGGGCTACCTAGCCGAGCTGCCATGATGCTGCCAGGATTATCCTCGTCGATCACCGCAACAGCGTAGGCTCCTTCCAGTTGCTCAAGTACTCGATTCATCGCCTCACGCAAACTAGAAGTGGTCTTCAGTTCGTGATGCAGCAAGTGTGCGATAACCTCGGTATCCGTCGAAGAATAAAACTCGTACCCTTTTTTAGTCAGCGCCTCTCTCAACGGCTCATGATTTTCAATGATCCCGTTGTGAACCACCGCAAGACCGCCAGAGGCATGCGGGTGAGCATTTGACTCACTAGGTTCACCATGCGTAGCCCATCTTGTATGGGCTATCCCAGACCTGCCGGTGGGCCGGTTTTTAAGGCAAGCATTACTCAATTCCGAGACCTTACCCTGCCTTCTGGTGCGCTGCAGTTTGCCTTCGTGGTTCAACATTGCTATGCCGGCTGAATCGTACCCTCGATATTCAAGTCGTCTCAAACCTTCAAGAAGAATTTCACCCACCTCACGGTTCGCGACAACCCCGACTATTCCACACATAGTATTTCCTACTTCTGCTTTGTTGGTCTTAGCCAGTTGGGGATTGATTTCTGCTTCCCGCGGCCAAGCGCCAAGACGTTTTCTTCAACATCCTTCGTAATCGTTGAACCAGCGCCTATCGTTGCACCGGCGCCAATGCTAACTGGGGCTACCAGGGATGAGTTAGAACCAATAAATGCCCCATTCCCAATATGGGTTTGATATTTATTCACGCCATCGTAGTTGCAGGTAATCGTTCCAGCGCCAATGTTAACGCCGGCACCAATACTGGAATCGCCAAGGTAGGTAAGGTGACTGGCTTTACTTCCTTTCCCTAGTTTAGTTTTCTTTATTTCCACAAAATTCCCAACGGCAGCCTCATCGCCTAATTCGGCACCAGGTCGCAGGCGGGCAAAAGGACCCACGGTACAGCGCGCGCCTACGATCACCTGTTCAAGCACAGAATTCGCTTTGATGACGGAACCGGCCCCAACAACACTGTCAGTAATCAGACAGTTAGCACCAATGGTGACATCCTCGCCTAAGATGACCTCACCTTCAAATATTACGTTGACGTCGATCGAGACGCCGCGGCCAACCGCCAAGTTTCCCCGCACGTCAAGTCGTGCCGGATCCATAAGCTGAACACCTTGGTCCATCAGTTGATGTGCTGTGTTAAGCTGCAAAGCTCGCTCTAGGCCCGCTAATTGCGAAAAAGTATTGATACCAGTGACTTCGACCGGATCATCCGTTTTATAAGCTTTTACTGAGGAGGCTTCATGATTTGCATGACGAACAATATCGGTCAGTAAAAACTCGTTCTGAGCGTTATCATCATTCAACAGCTTCAGCCAGGAAAGCAGTTTACTGGCATCGGCGACCATGACACCGGAATTGATTTCTTTGATTGATCGTTGGAGCGGGGTAGCGTCGCGCTCTTCGATGATATCCGTCACACGTTCGTGTTCCCTCAGAATACGCCCGTAGTTAAAAGGCTCATCCATATCTACACTCAGTACGGTGAGGTCAGCGTCAACCAAGAGCAGTGCTTCGAGGGTTGGTTTTTTAACCAGTGGTGCATCACCTAACAGAATCAAAACCCTGGAATCGGGATCAATGCCGGGTACAGCCTGTTGCATCGCATGCCCAGTACCTTTCCGTTCTGCCTGGTAAACCCACTCAATATCTGTCCGGTCTGCAAACCTGGTTTTAACTTCTTCGGCACCCTGTCCTACGACGACATGCACCCTGGTTGGCGATAAGGCGCTTACAGTTTCCAGTAAATGCTCAAGTAACGGCTTTCCAGCCAGCGTTTGTAACACTTTAGGCTTGTCCGAGCACATACGGCTGCCGACGCCTGCCGCCAGGATGCATACTTCAAGGGATTGGGTCATCGTACAAGTTTACCTTAAAAACAGTATTCTAAACGGACACAAAAAAGGTGGCCAAGGCCACCTCGTGTCATTTTATTGATGTCATCTGCAGTTCGGACGAAAAGCCAATGGATTCGTTCTTCGAGGCACAACGAAAAGTCGATTGAGACCATCATCTAGACCCCTGAAAAGGACCTAGTGTTTTTTATTACGGACCTTCTGAATGGTTCGCAACATCGCTGCTTGTTCTTGCAAGTCTGCGGCAACGCGAGCAAAATCAATATCAGATCGCTGGTCTGACAACTCCAACTCAGCTTTCTTCTTGGCTTCCAGCGCTGCCGCCTCGTCAAGGTCATCGGCTCGCATGGCGGTGTCTGCCAAAATGGTGATGGAAGTAGGCTGAACTTCAATAAAGCCGCCTGAAGCATAGAAAATCTCTTCTTCGCCACCCTCAAGAATCAATCTAACCGGGCCGGGCTTCACTCCGGACAACAGAGGTGTGTGCCCGGGAAGTATACCCAGCTCACCTATGGTGCCAGACGCAACGACCATCTCTACCTGCCCGGCAAAGATTTCTTGCTCGGCGCTTACGATGCTACAAAAAACTGTAGAAGCCATTTAATTACCTATAGTGTTTTGGCTTTTTCAATGGCTTGTTCGATGCTACCAACCATACTGAAGGAAGCTTCTGGCAGGTCATCATATTCGCCATCCATAATACCTTTGAAACTGCGAATGGTATCTGCAAGAGACACGTAAACACCGGGTTGACCGGTGAACACTTCTGCAACGTGCATTGGCTGTGAGAAAAACTGGCTCACTTTCCGAGCACGATAAACTGTCAATTTATCTTCCTCTGACAATTCATCCATACCCAGAATCGCAATGATGTCCTTAAGTTCTTTATAACGTTGCAGAATACCTTTAACACCTTCTGCAACGTTGTAATGCTCGTCACCAACAACCAATGGGTCAAGCAGTCTTGAAGTAGAATCAAGTGGATCTACCGCTGGATATATGCCCAGTGATGCGATGTCTCGAGACAGGGTTACCGTTGAATCAAGGTGAGCGAAAGTCGTTGCCGGAGAGGGGTCAGTCAGGTCATCAGCAGGCACATAGACCGCCTGAATAGACGTAATAGAGCCCGACTTAGTCGTTGTAATTCGTTCCTGAAGAACACCCATTTCCTCCGCCAGTGTAGGTTGGTAGCCTACAGCTGATGGCATACGACCCAGCAATGCGGATACTTCTGTACCGGCGAGTGTGTATCGGTAAATGTTGTCGACGAAGAACAACACATCACGACCATCATCACGGAACTTCTCTGCCATCGTTAGGCCAGATAGCGCTACGCGAAGCCTGTTTCCGGGAGGTTCGTTCATCTGCCCAAATACCATCGCAATCTTATCGATCACGCCGGCGTCCTGCATCTCATGATAGAAGTCGTTACCTTCCCGAGTACGTTCACCAACGCCCGCAAATACGGAGAGGCCGCTGTGTTCACTTGCAATGTTGTTGATCAGCTCAAGCATGGTGACGGTTTTACCAACACCCGCACCACCAAACAGACCCACTTTACCACCTTTGGCAAACGGACAAATCAGGTCAATAACCTTTACGCCAGTTTCCAAAAGATCTCGGCTACCAGCCTGATCCTCAAAGGAGGGTGGTGCCCTATGAATAGGCATACGCTCTGTTTCATCAATCGGGCCGCGCTCATCAATTGGGTTACCCAACACGTCCATAATACGGCCGAGTGTTTGTTCCCCAACAGGCACTGATATTGGTGCCTCGGTATTTGATACCGTAAGTCCACGACTGATACCTTCGGACGAACCCATAGCAATTGTTCGAACAACACCGTCGCCCAACTGCTGCTGGACCTCCAAAGTGGTGTTATTGTCGTCAATTATCAAGGCGTCATACACCTTGGGTACATCGTTGCGTGGAAATTCAACATCAATAACCGCACCAATTACCGATACGATATGTCCGCTACCCATTGCTAATCCCCTTCTACTTAACTCTATGGAGGTGACTGCTATACCGCTGCAGCACCACTGACAATTTCTGATAGTTCCTGTGTGATCGCAGCTTGGCGAGCGTTGTTCATGATCAGCTGTAGCTCATCAATCAAATCGCCTGCATTATCTGTGGCACTTTTCATTGCGATCATCTTCGCCGCCTGTTCACAGGCCACGTTTTCAACCACGCCTTGGTACACCTGAGATTCAATAAATCTGGTCACCAGGCCTTCAATCAACTGACGCGCATCCGGCTCATATATATAGTCCCAACGATGCTTCATGCCCTCGTCTTCCTCAGCGTCAAGCGGCACCAATTGCCTAATCGTAGGCGTTTGGGTCATGGTGTTAACAAACACGTTGTTTGCTAGATAAATCTTGTCGACTTTACCTTCCTCAAACGCGTCCAGCATCACCTTGATACTGCCTATAAGATCGCTGACCTGTGGAGACTCACTAACGTGAGAACTGGCCGCAACCACATTTCCCCCGTAACTTCTAAAGAACTGTGCACCCTTGTTTCCAATAAGACAAAGATCGTATTCAATGTCTTGTTCGGACCAAGTCTTAATGTCACCGACCACTTTTTTTAGCAGGTTTACGTTAAGCCCACCACACAAACCCTTGTCCGTGGTAATAACAATAAACCCAACCCGCTTAACCTCCCGCTCCACCATAAACTGATGGTGATACTCAGGAGAAGCATTCGCGACATGACCGATTACTGATCTTATATGATCAGAGTAGGGCCGTCCCTTTGCCATTCGTTCTTGGGCTTTACGCATTTTACTCGCCGCTACCATTTCCATGGCACTGGTGATCTTCTGCGTGTTCTTGATACTACCAATTTGTTTTCGGAGCTCTTTGGCGTTCGCCATGCCTGCCTCGTTAGTTAATTAATGCTTACCAGGTCTGTGTTGATTTGAAGGTTTCAATTGCCTTCTGCATTCGATCAACGACATCTTTCGAATAAGCACCTTCAGCATTAACCTCGCTCATAAAGTCAGCGTGTTGAGAGTTCATGTAAGACATAAGGGCCGCTTCAAAGTCGAGCACTTTATCTACTGCCACATCCTCCAGGAAACCTTCGTTCGCGGCATAAAGTACCACGCCCATTTCAGCCACTGTCATAGGGGCGTACTGTTTTTGCTTCATGAGTTCGTTGATTCGCTCACCATGCTCCAACTGTCTTCGAGTCGCTTCGTCAAGATCAGATGCGAACTGTGAAAATGCCGCCAGTTCACGATACTGGGCCAGCGCCAGCTTGATACCACCAGAGATCTTCGACATGAATTTCATCTGGGCATCACCACCCACCCTGGAAACTGAGATGCCAGGGTTCATTGCGGGCCTCTCGCCAGCATTAAACTTGTCGGATTCCAGGAATATCTGTCCGTCGGTAATCGAAATAACGTTGGTAGGGACGAAGGCAGATACATCACCCGCCTGCGTCTCGATGATTGGCAAGGCTGTCAGTGATCCGGTCTTACCTTTAACCTCGCCATGAGTGAAGGCTTCAACGTAAGCCTCGTTCACCCGTGCAGCGCGTTCCAGCAAACGGGAGTGAAGATAAAAAACATCCCCTGGATAGGCTTCACGTCCTGGTGGACGTCTTAGCAGCAACGATACCTGTCTGTAAGCCCAAGCCTGTTTTGTCAAATCGTCGTAAATAATTAACGCATCTTCGCCACGGTCACGGAAGTACTCACCCATCGCACAGCCAGAATAAGCTGACACATACTGCATAGGCGCAGGGTCCGCAGCACCCGCGACAACGACAATCGTGTTCTCCATCGCGCCGTGTTCTTCGAGGGTACGAACGACGTCTGCGACAGAAGAGAGCTTTTGGCCGATGGCCACATAAACACACTTAATACCAGAACGAGCCTGGTTAATAATTGTGTCAATCGCGATCGCGGTCTTACCTGTCTGCCTGTCACCAATAATCAATTCTCGCTGGCCACGGCCAACAGGGATCATAGCGTCAATACACTTGAGACCAGTCTGCACTGGTTGGTCAACGTGCTTACGAGCAATAACACCCGGCGCGACCTTCTCAACCGGCGATGAACCAGAGGCGTTGATTGGCCCCTTACCATCGATAGGATTACCCAGTGCGTCTACGACACGGCCAAGCAATTCAGGTCCGGCCGGCACTTCAAGAATTCGACCCGTACATTTCGCAGTCTGGCCTTCTCGAAGACTCTTATAGTCTCCCAGTACCACTGCACCGACAGAGTCGCGCTCAAGGTTCAGAGCAAAACCGAACAAATTGCCCGGGAACTCTATCATTTCACCGTTCTGAACATCCGCCAGACCATGAATCCGAACAATACCATCAGATACACTGACAATAGTTCCTTCATTTCTGACCTCGGAAGAGACATCAAGCTTTTCAATTCGTTGCTTAATTATCTCGCTAATTTCGGAAGGATTCAGTTGCTGCATATCCTGTTCCCCAGAGGAAAGTTAAATTCTATTCTTACGTTCAAATTCTTTTTTGATCCCATCTTGGTTAGATAAAATTTACGTTCTCTATCTAACTAAGCACTATCTAACTGAGCACTATTTACCTAAGCACTGCCAAACTAAGCCCTGCCTCATTAAACCCAGCATAATTAACTAAGTACTTGGGACAGTTTTTCCAACCTACCTTTAACTGAATCGTCGATGACAGTATGTTCCGCCCGAATAACGACACCGCCAATCAGTGATTGGTCGGTCTTAGTTTCAAGGTTAATATCTCGCTGAAGCATTCGCTGCAATGCCGTACCCAGTTCATTTTTCTCTTGCTCAGACACGTCAAATGCGCTGGTTACAGCCACTTCCATGGTCTTTTCATGGTTCGCTTTCAACAGCTCGAACAGCTCATAAATAGTCGGCAATAATGCCAGTCGACCATTTTCAGCCAGTACGTTTACAAAATTTTGACCGTCTTGATTAAGATCATCTCCCATCAGCCCGAGTAGAATGCCGGTTTCGTCTTCGATCGTCAGCGTTGGGTTATCAAGTGCTTTTTCAACTATCGGTTCTAAGACCGCTGCAGCCAGTAAGCTCAACATTCTGGACCAGATTCCAAGGCCGTCTGCTTGATCCAGCCCTCTTGAAAAAGCAGCTCTTGCGTAGGGCCTTGCGATCGTTGGTAGTTCTGCTTCCGCCATCCTAGCCTCTAAAGTTGCGCACTAAGTTTGGACAGCATTGCTTCGTGAGCAGCGCGGTCAACCGATGCTTCAAGAATCCTTTCAGCACCCTCAACCGCTAGCTCACCCACTTTTGCTCTAAGCTCTTCCCTGGCGCGACTGATCTCCTGATCGATCTCGGCCTGAGCACCCTCTACAATACGAGCTGCCTCATCAGTTGCCTTGGACTTAGCTTCCGCTTCAATCTGTGAAGCCCTCGTTCTGGCCTGAGCAATAAGTTCTGCTGATTGCTTCTTGGCTTCTTCGAGTTCAAGGCCAGCTGATTCGTTGGCTTGCTCAAGCTGCTTTTCCGCAGCCGTTGCTTTCTCTAGTCCGTCAGAAATAGCTTGCTGGCGTTCTCTCATAATCGACGTGAGAGGGGGCCAAACATATTTCATGCAAAACAAGACGAAGAGGATGAAAGAAATCGCCTGCCCCAGCATCGTCAAATTAATATTCACATTTCACCTCTGGCTTTGGTTAAACGTCTTGCGAGAATCTATAGCGCAAAGATCATGTAGAGCGAGATACCTACTGCAATAATAGGTACCGCATCGACAAGTGCCAATGAGATGAACAATTGCGTCATAAGCATTGGTTGAAGTTCTGGTTGACGGGCCACACCTTCTAAATATTTACCGCCAAGAATACCAATACCAACTCCACTGCCGATAGCACCCAATCCCATAAGGATCCCACCTGCGACAAAGATAAGCGACTGTTCCATGAGTTACTCCTAAGTTATAAGTCGTTTTCTAAAAAATCAGTGTTCGTCTACTTCATGAGCCTGAGTCAAATAAACTATCGTCAGAATCATGAAGACAAACGCTTGCAAAGCAATAATCAGAATGTGAAAGATTGCCCAGGGCAATGACAATGCCCATTGAGCCCAAAAGGGCAGTAATGCGATCAAAATGAAAATCATCTCGCCAGCGTAAAGATTGCCGAACAGTCGGAGTCCGTGAGACAGTGGCTTCGCCAACATGTCCACAAATTCCAAAATAAAATTGAACCAATACATGCTCCAGTGCGGAATCGGATGCGTCACCAGACTTGCACCAAACTTTAACGGTCCCTTAATTTTAAAGTTGTAATAAAGCACCAGTAAAAAGACGGAAACTGACATACCTAAAGTCGCATTCGGGTCGGTCGTCGCTACCACCTTCATATAGGGGATACCCGCCATTGTGGCCAGATAAGGGATCCAGTCGACCGGGACAAGATCCATCATATTCATTAGGAACACCCAAACCAATATGGTTAGTGACAGTGGACCGATAATGGCGTTGGGCCTACTCCCGAACACTTGAGTGATATTGTCATCGACAAATTCGACAGCCATTTCACATATATTTTGTAGCGTGCCTGGTACACCGGCTGTGGCGCTTCTTGCCGCCAACGTGAATATCGCAAGGAACAGGCCTCCAAGGAATATCGACCAGAACATAGTATCCACGTGGATTGACATAAAACCCATTTCAGCAATATCTTCAGGCCCATGGGCAAAACCCCACTCACCGTCGGCAAACCTACCGTAGGTCAGGTTAGTCAGGTGATGCTGAATGTACTCGGAAGAGTTTGCGTATTCCCCAGCCATCTTTATCTATGGTCCTTCTCTTTAATGCGCTTTGGTAGAAGCTGCCGTCTGTGGCAGACTTTCAACCTATTTTATCGGTGTCATCGCTTTAGCAACTTGCGAGAATCCCACCAAAGAATTGCAGCCATACAGAGCTGTAATCCTACAAATGTACTAAAAAACACAAACACGTTCAGTGGCCTAACAAACACAAACACCAAGGCAAACAGCGAAGCCGTTAATGCAAACTTGCCCAGCTCGCCTCGAAGTACGTGGCGAAGCCCGGGGTCACCTTCTGACACGGGTCTTAAACTGACCACCAGCGTGTAACACCCCGGCACGATACAGGCTACTCCTGCCATTAGCGCTGACGTTGCCACTACCCGGTCAAAAAAGACACTCAAACCTGACGCTATTAAGGTCGCGGCGCACTGTGCTGCAACGATTCGAAAAATGGGCGATTTGGTCAAAATGGCCAATCGAATAGACGCTTTCTCTTTCATTAAGACCAAAAGATTTTTTACTCAAAAACGCCCGCTTCGTTGCGGGGGCAGAGTATAGAGATTAAGCGCTACGGGGGCAACTTGGAACGTCAGTTTTTATGGCGTTTAGGCTTGATCACCGCTAATTTTTTAATGAAACACACACTAGCTGTTATTTACGCCTCGCGGTAACCCATCTTAGAAAGGATTCCATCGAGTTCATCCAGGGAGTTGTAACTGATCACCAACCTGCCTGCGCCTCTTTTCGTGTGCTTTATCTGAACCGGCTGACCCAGGGTTTGGCCAAGATTCTGTTCGAGCCGTCTGGTATCGGGATCTGGGCCGGGCTTCTTGCCTGCGCCTTCAGGAATCTTACCAGCAATCCTAACAAGTTCTTCCGTCTGCCTTACGTTCAGCCCCCTGGCAATAACCTGTTTGGCTACCCTTACCTGTTCATTGGACTCCAAGGTCAATAGCGCTCGTGCATGACCCATCTCCAGATCTCCAGCTACCAGCATTTCAGCAACCGGAAGTGCCAATTGCGTCAGGCGCAGGGTATTTGTCACAGCGCTGCGTGATTTACCAACTGCGTCAGCCACTTCCTGGTGGGTAAACTGAAAATCATCGATAAGCCGCTTCAGGGCAGTAGCCTCTTCCAATGGGTTCAGGTCCTCTCGCTGAATATTTTCAATAAGGGACATTGCAAGGGCAGATTCATCATCGACGGTTCTAATCACTGCCGGGATTTTGTCAATGCCCGCCAGTTGTGCAGCCCGCCAGCGTCTTTCACCGGCGATGATTTCGTAACGATCATCGGCGATTGGCCGAAGCACAATAGGCTGGATGACACCCTGGGCTTTGATCGAATCACTGAGCTCGGCAATGGAGTCGTCAGCAAAATAGGTCCTAGGCTGATACTTGCCGGGCTGAATGAATTCTATAGGAATTTCTTCGAGACCAGTCTTTAGTGGCGCTACTTTTTCCTTCTTGGGAAGCAATGCCTCCAGGCCACGACCGAGCCCTCTTTTTTTAGCCACCATTATGCAAATTCCTCGAAGTTACAGCGCTTACTGGGTGTTGTCAGGAAGCCCCGGGTGTTGCTTCAACACCTCACCCGCGAGCGCCAGATAGGCTTTTGCTCCGCGAGAGTATTTATCATAAAAAAGTATCGGCACCCCGTAACTTGGTGCTTCAGCCAGACGAACATTTCTGGGTATTATTGTTCGATAGACAGCATCGCCGAAGTGATCAATCAACTGCAAGGATACTTCCCGGCTCAGGGTGTTACGCGGATCATACATGGTGCGAACCAGTCCTTCGATCTTCAGCTTAGGATTGAGCGATGATTGCAAACGACCAATGGTATCCATCAACGCTGATAATCCTTCAAGAGCATAGTATTCACACTGCATGGGGATCATGACGCTGTCCGCAGCAACTAACCCGTTAAGGGTTAGCAATCCAAGCGCGGGCGGACAATCAATGATAATAAAGTCATAGCGCACTCGAACGCCAAGTAGCGCTTCTCGGAGCCGGTATTCCCTACGGTCAAAGTCGGTGAGCTCAATTTCAGCCCCAGTAAGGTCAGCATTCGCACCAAGTACGTGATATCCAGCCGCCTCAGCGTTCTCAATCGCATCAGCGGCCGCAGCGTCTCCTAACAAAACATCATAAACCGATTGACTCAGATCTGATTTATCCAGTCCACTACCCATGGTGGCGTTACCCTGGGGATCCAGGTCAACTAACAAAACCTTTCGATTCATCTTCGCTATCGAAGCAGCCAGGTTGACGCTCGTGGTCGTTTTACCGACACCACCTTTCTGGTTAGCAATGGCTAGAACAACCGTCATCTTCCAATCTCTATCAGGCAGCGTTCGGAAGTTAAATCAGGAACATTCAGTTGATAAATAGTCTGCTTAAAACCCGGTAGTGGTGTAACCGCACTTTCAGCAGGTCCTTTCATGGCTAGCAGATGTCCGCCCGGTGCCAACAGGTGTGAGCAAGCCTTAACAAAATCTTCGGTGCTCGTGAACGCACGGCACACGACATGATCAAACTGCCCCTGGAAATCCTGAGCTCGTGACTGAACTACTTCAACATTTTTAATGCCCAGTTCGATGATTACCTGAAGCATAAACCGCGTTTTCTTCCCGTTAGAGTCGAGTAGCGTAAACTTTTTATCGTCATTGATCAGCGCGAGGGGTATACCCGGCAAACCGGCACCACTACCTACGTCAAGTATCCGAGAACCACCAAGATAGGGGTGAATGGAAAGAGAATCTAGTAAATGAACCACCACCATCTGTTCCGGGTTGTCGATGGAGGTCAGGTTGGTGACCTTGTTCCATTTAGTAATGAGCGCCAGATATTGTGCCAGCTTCTCCACGACGTTGACGTGAGACTCAATTGACAACGCCACCAGACCGCGCTCTATCTTTTCGTTGAGTTTCATCAGGCGCTTTGTCTTACCGGGATCTTACCCTGCTTTTTCAAGTGGACCAACAGGATAGAAA
>JABIVN010000152.1 GCA_018667205.1 Gammaproteobacteria bacterium
GTTGCCAAAGAAGGCAAGAAGAACGTTTTCTCTGGTCGTATTCTTGAAATTGAAGGCCTGCCAGAACTGAAGGTGGAACAAGCCTTTGAGATTAGCGACGCATCGGCAGAAAGGTCCGCCGGTGGCTGCACAATCAGACTGGGTAAAGAACCCATCATCGAATACATCAGCTCGAACATCACCCTGCTCAAATGGATGATTTCCGAGGGATATGGCGATGCACGAACCATCGGCCGAAGAATTGAAGCCATGGAAGTCTGGTTAGCTAACCCAGTTCTGATGGAACCTGACGCCAATGCTGAATACGCTGAGATCATCGAAATCGACCTCAACGAGATCAAGGAACCACTGCTCGCGTGCCCCAATGATCCGGATGATGTAAAGCCGCTCTCCGAAGTGACCGGTACCAAAATTGATGAAGTATTCATCGGTTCTTGTATGACCAATATCGGACACTTTAGAGCCGCGGCACAATTACTGAGTAAAGCCAGCTCCATTCCGACAAGGCTCTGGATTTCTCCACCCACCAAGATGGATGAGCATCAGCTAATGGAAGAAGGCGTTTACAACGTGTTCGCCCAGGCCGGTGCAAGAACTGAGATGCCCGGATGCTCACTGTGCATGGGAAACCAGGCTCGAATAGCGCCAAACTCTACCTGTGTGTCAACTTCTACCAGAAACTTCCCGAACCGACTCGGCGATGGTGCAGATGTTTACCTGGCGTCTGCTGAACTGGCGGCGGTTTCGAGCATCCTTGGTAAGCTGCCCTCTGTCGAAGAGTATCTGGCATACATGAAAGACCTGGACACGATGTCTGATGAGATCTATCGCTACCTGAACTTCCACCAGATTGAATCGTTCCAGAACTCGGCTGACCAAGCGATTATCCCCGCAGTCAACATCGTTGCGGTAAGTTAGGCGCCATAATCTAAGCCTTACACGTCGCACAACCTTCCTGAGGATGTCTACATCATCAGGAAGGTTGTCGTGGACGCTGTCGTGGACGCTGTCGTGGACGGTGTCGTGGACGGTGTCGTGAACGGTCACGCGAGGCCGTTTCGCGCTGGCGTGAAGGTCAGCCCAGCGCCTGCCTATTGACAAGCGGGCTAACGGTCACCGCGAAGACAGCCCACGCGTCGCTTCCGACATTTCCGGGGTGCGACTAAGCATTCTTTAGATATGACACCAGGTTTTCTAGCGCGCGGCCCGCTTACCCAGGCGCGACAGTTTTGCGCACGCCGGTACAGTTTTGCGCCCGCCAGTACAGTTTCGAGTGTGCTACCAGGCATTATTAACCCTGATTGTGTAACTCGATGACTTCGGCATTGCCAGGGTCGTGAGATTTTGCGGTATCATTGCGTAACGACTCAATCCTGTTCAGATACTTATCGTCCACAAGACCTGTGACATACTCGCCATCAAAAACTGAACACTCAAAACGATCAATCGAAGCATTAATACCCGCAGCACATTCAATCAGATCTTCCAGGTCTTGGTAAACCAGCCAATCCACACCAATGTATTCAGCTATTTCTTCCACGGTATGACCATGTGCAACAAATTCAGTCACCGCGGGCATATCAATGCCATAAACATTAGGATACCGAACCGGCGGTGCCGCAGAAGCTAAGTACACCTTGTTCGCGCCCGCGTCTCTCGCCATCTGGACTATCTGTTTGGACGTGGTTCCCCTGACAATAGAGTCGTCCACTAGCAAGACGTTCTTGCCACGAAACTCGAGTTCCACAGGGCTTAGTTTACGGCGAACTGATTTCTTTCGTTCCGCCTGGCCTGGCATGATAAAGGTCCGCCCTATGTATCGGTTCTTTACAAGGCCTTCCCTGTATTTCACGCCTAGTCTAAAGGCCATCGGCAGCGCGGAAGTACAACTGGTATCGGGTATCGGGATAACAACATCAATATCATTGTCCGGATAAAGTCTAAGAATTTTGTCCGCAAGCTTTTCGCCCATCTTTAGGCGGGCCTTGTACACTGAAACTTCGTCGATAATCGAGTCTGGGCGAGCCAGATAAACATACTCAAATATGCAGGGGCTATAGGTCACCGCTGGCGTACATTGTCGAATATGTATTTTGCCATCGGATTCAATATAAACCGCCTCCCCGGGCTTAATGTCAGCCACCAGTTCGAAGCCCAAAACACTCAATGCCACTGACTCAGACGCAATCATATACTCGACGCCCTTTGATGACTCACGTTTGCCGTAAACCAGCGGCCTGATACCAAAGGGGTCGCGGAACCCAACAATACCGTAACCTGTGATCAGGCAGACAACGGCATAAGCACCCACCGCTCTTTGGTGAACACTAGCGATGGCTTTAAAGATTTCATCCGGAGACGTACGAAGCGACGATACCTCTTGAAGTTCGTGCGCAAAAACGTTGAGTAAAACCTCCGAGTCCGAATTGGTATTGATGTGTCGTCGGTCCGAGCGGAAAAGATCTTCATTCAATTCGTTGGCGTTCGTCAGGTTGCCGTTGTGGGCAAGACAGATACCAAAGGGAGAGTTTACGTACATGGGCTGCGCTTCAGCGGAAGTGGACGACCCAGCCGTAGGGTACCGCACATGGGCTATCCCCATGTTGCCTTTGAGGCGATCCATATGATCTTGCCGGAAAACATCCCGCACCAAGCCGTTTCGCTTTCGAAGATTAAGCCGGTCACCATCGCAAGTAACCATCCCTGCGGCATCCTGACCCCGATGCTGTAAAAGTGTGAGCGCATCATAGAGCTCGTGGCTTACATCACCTTTACCTACCATCCCTGCTATGCCGCACATGGTATCTCCTTCAGGTTCCCACCTGTTCCGGACTACTGATTAACACTGCTTCCGGACTGCTACCGGGCCTTACCTTATGATTTTTTTCCAGGAAACCTTCACCTTGCTCCCATAAAACGGGACCCAACTCTTCAATCACATTGACTATCTGAGGTATAAACTGAGACTGCCGGTACCAATCATCCTCTTCTACAGGCAAGACGTAATGCATGAGCGCGACGACGACCAAGACGATAACACCGCCGCGGGCAAACCCGAAAAACGTACCAAGCAACCTGTCCAAACCGCTGAGCCCGGTCATCCTCACAAACTCGCCAACCAGATAGTTAACCATCCCCCCTACCATTAATGTTGCAATGAAAAGTACAACGAAAGACGCACCGAAACGCAGAGAGTCCATTTCAATATAGGGCGCAAGCACGACCGTAAACTGGCCGGCAAAAACACGTGCTATTAAAACAGCGGCAATCCAGGTGACAAGGGAAAGCGCCTCCTTAACAAATCCGCGGCGCAGGCTAATCAGTGTCGATATCCCAAGCACCGCGACAATTACCCAGTCAACCGTTGACAATGTCATCCTCCGAGCAGCTCCAGGTCTTCTTCAATTCTGTAACGTACGATACGACCTTTCAATTTCAGCTTTGCTTCTATTTCCAGATTTTTTTTAACCAGTGTTTCCTTGCTGCTGGAGGGACCCACAAACACTCGATAAATTTCACCGTCATTCGTATTCGCATGAAGGATGTAGGAACGGTAATTCTCGCCCCGAAGCTGCGCACGCAAACGGGTGGCATTGTCTTCCTTCTGAAAGCTACCAAGCTGCAGGCTCCAATTGACGGGCAACTGATTTTTATCAAGTATATAGTCGGGTGCAAACTCATAGTTCGTTTCGTCTACCACTTCTTTGGGTAAACGAGCCTCGCTGGCTTTCTCCATCTGCTCAATCTTCCGCATGACGTCTTGAACGGTGATGTCCGCGAGATCTATTTTAGGTGGTGCAGGCATATCGGTAGCGATACGAACTCGGTCTTCCTCGGTGCCGTCGAGCAACAACGGCAGCAGGATAATCGCGAGCGACGTGAGGATAACGGCGCCGGTCAGGCGTTGTTTTAGCTTTGCATCCACGTGACGAGTGATCCCGATCCCTGTGTTAATTTTTCGTTAAGGCTACCTGACCCAAGAGGTGCAATACGCCAGATACCACGGGAAAGGAGCCACAGACCATAATCAAATCGGCTGGGTTCGCCTCTTTCCTAGCACCCTCTAACGCGTTGCCAATGCTAACATAGGTCTCTACCTTTCCAGTGGGTTTAACTGATAAACGTCGCAAAAGGTCATCTGCATCCTCACCCCGAGCCTCTCCCAGACTCGCCAGATGACAGGTCTTGAATAGCGGCATCAGTATCTCCGACACCGATTCAATATCTTTGTCTTTATACATACCAATCACCGCATGAATGTCCCTTCCATCCCAATCCGCGCGTAGGTGCTCTGCCAAGCTGATCGCCGCCGCAGGATTGTGCGCAACATCCAGTAAAACCTCACACTTATCTTCGATAACGGTTCTACGCCCTGTCAGGCGTGTGGTTCGGCCAATTTCTTGCGAACTAGAAACATCCCAGCCCAGCAACTTTGACGCCTGTTGCGCCGCGTCGAAACTATCCAGGGGCAAAACCGTGTCGATGCCTTCTGACGGGTCGAAATCACGACCGATAATAGACAGTGAAGCGCCCAGTTCAGCGGCATACTCGTAAACAGATTCGGGAGGGTCTCGGTCCACCACGACGCAACTCACTCCAGCACGCATAATCCCGGCCTTTTCGCGTGCGATCTCTGCCCTGGTGTTACCAAGCCAGTCCTGGTGGTCCAGTGATATAGAAGTGATAATTGTCAGGTCAGGGTTAACGATATTCATCGCGTCCAGCCGCCCCCCCAAACCCACTTCCAGAATGGCGACATCGACTTTTTGCTCGCAGAACAGAAACAGGGAAGCGAGTGTCGCAAACTCAAAGTAGGTTAGCGTGATTTCGTTCCTGGCTGACTCAATTTCCTGAAAGGCACGAACAATCGCCTCATCTGAAACAGGTATCCCATCAATCGCTATTCGTTCGTTGAACTTGTGGATATGCGGTGAGGTCGATTTACCCACACTGAGCCCATTGGCCATAGCAAAGCGCTCGAGGTATTCACAGGTTGAGCCCTTGCCATTAGTGCCGGCCACCAAAATAGTCGTGACAGCAGGGTGCAGTA
>JABIVN010000153.1 GCA_018667205.1 Gammaproteobacteria bacterium
ATATCGTCAGCCGTGCTTATCTGCTCTGGGTAAGCATCCCGAAACATTACAACATACTCGGGAATTGCGCGTAGCCGCTGCGCCAAAAGCTCCCAAACGCCATTTTCACCAGCCAACGTTCCCCCGATGGCCGCATCCGCCACAATGTTTTCGCCCGCTTGACCCGCCATTTCTAGGGACGAGGTTACCGGAAACATGGCCTGCGCGGCCAACACGCTGTTAAGCCCTAGAGGTAGCTGGTCACCTGCTGGGGAGTTGTAACCTGAGGCCTCCGAATCGTCTACAGACAATCTTCCATCATGAAACATGACAGAAAATTCTTTCGCACCCAAATTAAAAACACTCGGAGAATGACGCGGAATACGTTCATGAACAGCATCATCACCACTACCGGTATCACGAGCAGGGCCTAAACCATTTCCGCCTTCGCCAACAGGAAGCGCCAGACCATCTCCTGTCCCAGCCAAAGGGTGATGACAAGTAGCACATGAAATGTTGCGGTTACCACTGATGATTTTATCGAAAAAGAGCGCTCTTCCAAGCGCTACTTCGGCACCAGACGGAGTCGAATAAAAATCATTATCCCTGACAGGGTAAGGCCTGTCGCTTTCCGCGTGCGCGACTGCGGTCAAACTACAGGCGACTATTCCCACGCACAATAATCTTAACTTCATACCCATCCCGTAAAACAACGCTAGTAAAGAGAAAATCCGGTTTGAAGAGTAGAAGTATAGATCTTTAAATGTAAAGAACTGTTTACATTTGTATCTATCTTGCAAGCTCGAGTGGCGTCAGAACATTACGGCAGGGCATCCCTATTCCTGGATGACTAATATCTGTAAAACTGTTGTTGTACAGCATGAAACCGGCCGCTATCAGTCTAACAGAGTTGTCACGTAGACTAAAACCAACCTAATTAGAGGTCCAACAATGCCATATCTGAATTTCCCGATCATTATGATTTTATACTTATCCATGGCAGCGTGTTCGCCGCCGCCACCGAAAGAAGCGACAAGTTTAGTGAGCGTTTCAGAGGCGGATGAAAGATCCGCCCTAGCTAAGGAATCGGGGCTGTTTCAACCGACCGTCGTTCAGGAACTATTGAATTGCCAGTCAAGCGGTGACATGACGGTACATTGTGGATACAAGAATCCAGAAGACCTAGTTGCCTTGCCAGATAGAAAACACCTTATCGTCAGTGAGATGGCTGAATTCTTAACGGATGCACCGGGCACGCTTTCGCTGCTCAATCTAGATTCCGGCCATCGAGAACCACTCAAGGTTAACTGGTCGTCATCGGCACCTGCACTGGGCGATGCGGCCTGTCCCGCGCCTGATATAGCGGCATTTAGCCCTCATGGCATTGATCTCACCGCGTTAGCCGATGGCACCCTGCAATTATTGGTGGTGAATCATGGCAAGCGGGAATCCATCGAGTTTTTTGAAGCCACTCAATCAGATGGCGTATGGCAGTTACCGTGGCAGGGTTGTGCCCTTCCCCCAGGAGACCCCTTTATTAATGATGTTGCTGGCCTAAAGGATGGCGGTTTCTTCGCCACGCATATGTGGGATAAGTCGACATCCTTCGATGAAGTTTCACGTAAATTACTCGCTGGAGAGTCTATTGGCTGGGTCTACGAGTGGCAGCGTAACCAAGGCTTTACCAAACTGCCCGGGTCAGATGACGTTATGCCAAATGGTATCGCGGTCAGTAATGATAACACCAAGGTTTATGGGAACATCCATTTTGGCAACAAAACCATCAAGATTGATCGCACCAGCGGCGTGAGAGAAGGTGAATTTACGGTACAACAGCCTGACAATATCACCGTCGATCGTGACGGTAACCTGTGGGTGGCATCCCACAAAAATGATCCAATTGACCAGACATGTGCGCTAGTGACTGAGGGCCCCTGCCTGCTGCCTTATGATATTATCAAAGCTGATCCTGACACGATGCAGACTGAAGTTTTCCTTTCTCAAGATGGTGCGCCAATGGGCTATGGAACCGTTGCACTCAAAGTGGGTGATCGTGTGTTTATGGGCTCAGCACATGGGGATAGGGTAGTGAGTACACCCATCCATTGAAATGACACGAAAGCTACCTCTGCCAAATGCGCGACTATTAACTGCGCGATCGGCCTCTAACCAGAGTGCATTGATGGGTGCATCGGACAGTTGGCTGCGTGGGTTGCTGCCTGACCAGGGGGTACTTTTTAAATAGATGCTAACGACGTTTTTTTCGACAGTCCACGTCACTATGCGCTTTAGCCGATAAAGCCAAAAATACTGAGGTTCAATAAACTTCCGGATTATCCTGACTGTATTGTCTAGTGAGTTCCTGGGCCTTGTCCATACCGTCCTGGGTCAATTCTTCAGTGAGAAATTTTTTGAACTTACTAATATCAAGGCCATTGGCACCAGCAATATTAGCCCACATATATGCGAGCACATGGTCCATCGCTACACCTTCACCATTCGCATACATAACACCCACGTGATATTGCGCTTCAGCATGCCCCTGATCAGCGGCAAGCCGATACCAGGTCAACGCTGCCTTATCGTCTTCAGGGACTCCCTCACCATTGTCATACATCAAACCAAGTTTGTGCTGGGCAGAAACATGCCCCTGCTCCGCGGCAAGCCGGTACCATTTCACCGCTTCTTTACCGTCTTCAAGAACACCCTTGCCCTTAGAATACATTGAGCCAAGATGATACTGCGCTTGAGCATGTCCCTGTTCCGCGGCAAGCCGATACCAGTTCACCGCGGCCCTATCGTCTTCAGGAACACCTAGGCCAATGTCATACCTTAATCCAAGGTTGTGCTGCGCTTGAGCAAACCCCTGATCAGCGGCAAGCCGACACCACTGCAACGCTGCCTTATCGTCTTCAGGAACTCCCCTGCCACGAGCGTGCATCACGGCAAGGTGGTACTGCGCTTCAGCAAGCCCATTGCCAGCGGCAAGCTCAAACCATTTGACTGCGGCCTTGTCGTCTTCAGCAACACCCTTGCCATTGTCATACATCAAGCCAAGCTTATACTGGGCAGAAACATGTCCCTGCTCCGCCGCAAGCCGATACCACTTCAAGGCTTCTTTATGATCCTTGGGAACACCCTCACCAAGCTCATACTTTACGCCAAGTTTGTAGTCCTTAAGCCCACCCTTCGGAACAGCTTCCGAGAACGGTTCATTAATTTGCAAACTGACCGCGGTGGCGCCATATAAAAAGACGGGGTATATCAGAATCCATAACATCAATACACGCATAGCCATCGCCCTATACAGAATTGGGAGTCCGCCCATATTACATAATAAGCTTGGTCGGTTAAAAGACGTCTAAATACGCTGGGGATGTTTTTCAATTATGACGTTAACCTGACTGCGCCATTAAAGGAATGCTTCATCAAACCTGAGTCATACTGATGCCGCTGAGCAACAATGTCTTAACTTTATTGCAGCCCCGAGCACTACCCTCAAAATGCTTTTCCACAGGCTGTCCCGTTGCCGCCTGTGACCCAGGTTACTTTCCGTTACATTAGTGCACATTCGCATCAACCCAGGTTTACAAGACACCCTTACCCTCTTTTCCCATCAACCAACTAAGTAAACAGGGAAACAACATGTACAGGACTATCCTAGCTTTCTTACTCATCGCTCTTACGACTAGTTGCGCTACTTATAGCGGCACACAGTCTACCGCTGAAATGGAGTTTTGCTGGGAAAGAGGCATGAATTTTCAATCGATTGAAGAATTTGACGCAGGTTGCGTTGACCCAACAACCAAATCTTCAGCCATTCGAATTTCCAAAATAAAGTGGTTAGAAAAGAACCTGGGCACGTTGGCCGCTCAAGCCTCGCCTTTAAAGGCAAGTAACATCTAACGTAAGAAACCGGTCCGCACCGGCCTAAAGTGGCAACCTTAACGTTATTAAGCCCTTAGGAAGCAAGGGTGCTTATAAAGTTAGGATAGATCACAAAAACGATGCCCTGTACCTTTGACGGCCTCAAAACCCAAAATTTCACAATCTACCCTTCACTTGCCGGCACCTTCATAAACTAGCCTCATCGTCGTTTAGCGCGCTTATCGCATTTACCTAAAATGTTTAATGGCGGTGTATTCCCCATTGACTTGCAGTGTCACGGTCATTGGCACAGATGTCCGGTTCCTCCAGTACCAGCCATGATTACCATCAAACGCAGCCACAATAACACCATCGCTTTTTTTCGCAGAACCTTTCCCGTAGCTGTGATAATCAACCCCCAGTTTTGCGGCGTCACCGTGCACATCAAAAATCGCTTCGTCATCATCGGTATACCAGAGATAGCTAACTTTTCTTCCTTTGGCCATCGTCACTTTAATTTCAGTGCCTTCATCTGGCGCAAGATTAACACTCAATTCATCGGTGATTGCGGAACTCTCAGGCTGGGGCAAAGGCATAAGAGTTTCAAATTGTAACGATCCGGCTTCAGTCTTGGCTGCTAAATCTCTAACTCTACCTGCTTGATCTGCTTGGGCCTCTTCCGCAAGGGAGGCTTTTATCTCCCCCATCTTCTTAAGGCCCAGCGCTTTACCTAGACCTGTCGGATCAATGCCAAATTCTGCGGGCATGACAACCGTGACAAGTAAGATGCCTGCGACTACCGCAGCAAGAATGGTTGATTTAATCAGCGTTACTGTTGAGGGAATATCTTGTGGTCTTGGAGTGTTTGTGCCCGACATGATGCATTCCTTTTCGTCATTTCTGCATTTGGATTGTTACGCAGTATAAAATGCGGTGGCGTGAAATCCGATAAGCAGAAAACCAGCCGTCATTAACGCCGTGTTTGTTGTGTACGCGTAGCGAACAAAAGTACTGGAACGCCTCCAGTATCCCATCAGGATCAATATGACCGCCAAAGCCAAAACCTGGCCGAATTCAATACCGACATTAAAAGCAATTAGATTGGGGAGTAACCCGTGAGGCGAAATCTCATAATCTAAAAACTTGGTAGCCAAGCCAAAACCGTGACACAGCCCGAAAATGAATGTGGCTATTTTCGTGCTTGGCTGAAATCCGAGCCAACGCTCAAATGCACCCATATTATTTAGCGCTATGTAGACAAGCGAAAAGGCGATGGCAACCTCAATAAGATAGGCGTTGACACTGATCTCCAGTAAAACACCGGAAACTAGGGTAATTACGTGGCCAATAGCAAACAGCGTCACGTAAGTAATGACATCCTTGAGATGATACAAAAAGAAAACCACCCCGAATAAAAACAGTAAGTGGTCGTATCCCGTCATCATGTGTTTTGCCCCGAGATAAAGAAACGGGATCGGGTGAACCCCCGTGGTTTCCTGAATATAGCCCTTGTCCCCCTCGGTCACCGCGTGGGCAAGAGAATCGGGAATCATTCCGAAAATCGCGGCGAAAAATAGCACCAGGGCCATGCAGACAAACAGGCATATTTTAGCCATAAAAGACTGCACCTTTATACTCATTAGGATTTCCTTCTATACTTATTAAGATTTCCTTCGCCAAGACACCTGTGTTTAAAAAACACAGGGAAAGGTTTTCCCATTAAGCGCGTCATGAACCCCTATTTCCGGTTCACAGTGCCAGTTTATTCCGTTTGGCCTTTTGGTTGCTATAAACATGGACTGTCTTGAACACTCAGGTGCTGGTCAAATCATTAACTATCGTCGCCAGCGAAAATTTTTTCTTGAACCCTGATTCGTGACCCCGTCTCACGTGCCCTTCAGAGCGTTACGTTAATGATGCAGCTAAACGCTTATCAACATACTGCCCATACCTCATCAACGAAATCTATTGCTGAATAAGGTCACAGTCGTATGGGATTTCGGCGGCGGTGCCAGCTTACAATTCCGTCACATTTGTAAGCCGTTTTTTACATTTAAAAAAACTACCATTGGATGTATAAAGAACCGTCAGATTTATCATATGGAAGAGCCTGAAAAAAGAGACCCCACATAAACGCCAACGTGAAGGCCGGTGAGCGGAAATGAGTCTTTTACAAACAACTCAACTATTCTGCAGTATATAAAAAAATTCACCCCGCCTATGGATGAACGACCACTTACCAACGCTAAACATGGCACTATATCGGTTTACATTGCGAAGGACAGCGAACCCTTGCTCTTTAGAGCACCAGGTGGGCACAGACAACATGCGCTTCAATCAAACTAAAGGCATACCGCTACTAATAAAACTGACTGCGCTTATTTCGCTACTGGTTTTCAGTGCTATCTCGCTCATCAGTCTTACCACCATGAGTAATCAAAGGGACTTACAACGCAGCCAAATTACGGACTTTGGCCATGCTATGGCAATGCAATTGGCGGCTAGCGCAACCGAACCTCTGTTTACTGAGGACAATCTATCGCTGGAATTGCAACTCACTAATTTTCTCAACCTTCCCCGGGTACAGGGAGGCGCTATTTTTGATGCCCAGCAGAATACTTTAATGACCAAGGGAGATTTTGGTACCGATCGCTCACTACACATACTACTGCAAGAGTCTCAAGCAGACCTTATCCCAGTTAGTCGCAGTAACGCAGATAACATGTTGCAAGTAGTCTCACCGATTGTGTTTCGCGATGTTACGGCTGGCTTCGTCGCGATTAACCTAAAAGCGGAGAGCATCGCAAAAGCCTATACCGACATGCTCGCTTTACTACTGGCTGTTGCTGCGGCCCTCGCTGCAGTTGCCGCGATCGCGGCCTATTATATTAGCCGACATGTCTCACAACCGATCTCACATTTACTCGCTGCTACTAATCAATTTGAAGCTGGGAATTATGAAGTTGAGGTCAAAGAACGACGCTATGATGAGATCGGACGCCTGACACAGGCTATTAACTCAATGAGTCAGGGTTTATACCGTAAAAATCAGATCGAATCCCTGTTGGACCAATTTTTAGCGAAAGATATCGCCAGCGAAGTAATACATCAACTTGACACGGTACA
>JABIVN010000154.1 GCA_018667205.1 Gammaproteobacteria bacterium
CCTTAAGGTTCGGTTTGGTAATGAGCGGTCTGAAGGGTCTTGTGCTGGCGTTTTCTACGATTAGACTGGCGACTGATTGACCGGGCGACTGATTGACCGGGCGACTGACTGACCGGGCGACTCAGTGACTGGCCTTGTCGCCAATTTCGCGTTTGAATGCCATTGAAAATCGACCTGTGACCTTCATTATGAAGTCGCGGATTTTACTGAAATTTAAAGGGTATATCTATCAATGTTCGGGTTTTACCAATCCGCTGGTCTGGCGGTGCTGAATGCCTTGGCGCGTTTAGGGCATTATCAGTATCAGGAAATCCATTTTGGGTCGGCGACGACACAGAGAATCGACTGGTACCAGGTCGATGAAAAAGCCCCGACCGTTATTTTTTACTACGGCGGTAACTGGCGATCCTACCGAAAGGAAGATTACCGGTTTGTCGCCGATACACTCTGTAGCATGGGCGTTAATGTTGCGATCCCGGATTTCTTTAAATATCCGGAACACCGGTTTAGCGCCTTTCTTGATTCGGTTGTTAGCGCCACAAACTACTTGATGGACCAAGTCTGTCCCGAAGGACCGGTGATTATGATGGGTCATTCCTCGGGTGCTCAAATGGCGGCGCTGGTGACGCTCAATGCAGCGTTGCTGGATACCCCCGAGAGGATCACAGCAATGGTGGGTTTATCTGGGCCCTACGACTTTTACCCCTTTACTGACGAAGATCACTGGGACTTGTTTGGCCCGGAGGATCACTACTGGCTGTCCCAGCCAGTCAACTTTGTGCGCGCTGATGCCCCTGAGTTGTATCTGCTGCACGGTAAACATGACACCCGGGTTCGGCGAGGTCACTCAAAGAGCCTAATGGAAAAACAGGTCGCGGCAGGGGGCCGCGCGCGTCGCGAGGTCTATGAAGGTATGGGCCACGCCGATGCCGTGGTATCTTTTTCACGCATACATCGTCGCAACAGCCCGCTGGTTCGTGATATACAGTCATTTATTAGTGCAGCAATATAAACAAATCAAATTCACTGAAATATAAGGGGTAATACACCGTGCCAGTATCTGCATCCACAACAGACGAGTTGCTCGTCGAAAATAAAGGTCGCGTTGTTGTCATTACGCTCAATCGACCAGAGCGAATGAATGCCATCAGCAAAGATATGCTAGACCAGTTGTCCGCTAAAGTGACCGAAGCTAATAAAGACCCTGACGTGCGCTGTATTGTGCTGACCGGTAATGGGCGCGGCTTTTGCGCTGGTCTGGATCTGGTTGATGTTGCTGGTGGTGGCATCGGTTCCGGTGGTTCCGGCTCAGGCAGCAATCGGCCAAAACAGCTGTTTGATCTGCGTGATGCGCCAGTTAATGTGATGTGGAACATCGATACGCCCATGGTCTGCGCACTTAACGGTGCTGCGGCGGGATACGGCATGGATCTGGCGCTGCTCTGCGATATGCGAGTTGCTGCCGAATCCGCCAAAATGGCTGCTGTGACGGCCAAACGTAATGTTGTGCCCGAGTCCGGTGGTACCTGGTTATTGCCAAGACTGATTGGTTGGGCAAAAGCGGCAGTACTTTATTACCGGGGTAGAGTAGTTGGTGCACAAGAGTGTCTAGAGATAGGCCTGGTGAACACGATTGTCCCTGACGATAAGTGCCTTGAGACAGCGATGGAGTGGGCGCAGGAAATCGCCGATAACGCACCGATGGCTGTGCAAACCACTAAACGCATGATGCGGATGGGGCTGGAGCAGTCTTATGACACTTCAGTTGATCACCTGATGGTTCATCTTAATGGTATGTTCCAGAGCGAAGACTTTCAGGAGGGCGTTAAATCATTCCTCGAAAAGCGTAAGCCTGAATTTACCGGCAGATAAAGCCGGGTCATCGGGGGGTTAACGATTTTTGTCCGCTGCTGCTTCGTTCACAATCTATAGCCTTGCCGCTGCCAGGCTTGTTATTCAGGGGAGCCAATCCTTTGAGGGAACAGCGAAAGGTGGCCTAAAACGCCGAGCGGCCGCATGAGCGGACACGCGGCGAAAGGGCCATCTTAAAGAAGGCAGAGATCGGGATGGTCTTGAAACGACCAGTGACCAGGGTTGGTCACTGGTGTGAAGGCTTAAGACGCTTTCTTATAGGGCGGTCGCATTGCCGCTGCGAGTTTTGAAACTGTGCTGGATTGGGTATAGATGGCTTTGGCATGGCTAAAGTTCTTGAAGCCATCGAAACCATGATAGGAGCCCATGCCGCTAGGACCGACGCCACCAAATGGAAGGTCTTCCTGTGCAATGTGCATGATCACATCATTAACAGTGACACCCCCAGAGGTCGTGCGGGTCAGCACCTCACGTTCCTCAGCGCTATCCTGACCGAAGTAGTAAAGCCCTAATGGCCGGTCCTTGCTGTTGACGTAGTCGAGTGTTTCTTCGATATCTTTGTATTGCTTAACTGGCAGGATCGGTCCAAAAATTTCATCCTGCATGACTTTCATGTCGTCCGTTGGATCCAGGATAAGCGTCGGCGGGATGCGATGGTGTTCCTGCTGAGAAAAGTCCTCTTCCGCAGGGTTGATTTCTACGACGGTTGCACCTTTCTCTTTGGCGTCGTTTACATAACCGTTTAGCCGGTCAAAATGACGTTCGTTAACGATACTGGTGTAATCAGGGTTATCTTTGATGTTGGGGAACATTTTGGCCACTGAGTTCTTTGCATGTTCTACGAATTCATCTCGGCTTTCTTCAGGCAGGATGACGTAGTCTGGCGAAAGGCATATTTGGCCCGCGTTCATGGTTTTGCCCGCCATGATGTTGCTAGCCGCGAGTTCCAAGTTGGCAGATTTGCCAATAATGACAGGAGACTTTCCACCCAGTTCCAGCGTGACAGGAACCAGATTCTCTGCTGCTGCGCGCATGACGTGTTTGGCAACCGAAGTCGCGCCAGTGAACAGCAGATGATCAAAAGGTAATGCTGAAAAGGCGCCTCCAACCTCAGGGCCGCCGGTGAACACGGCGACTTCTTCTTCATCAAAAGTTGCTGCGAACAACTCCTTCATCAGTTCAGAGGTCAGGACGGTGAACTCCGAGGGTTTGATCATGGTGCGATTACCTGCCGCGAAGATGCCGGCGAGTGGCGCGAAGGTCAGCTGTACTGGAAAGTTCCAGGGGCTGATGCAGCCAACGACGCCTAACGGTTGGTATTCTATTCGAGAGCGTCCGCCAAGAAGACCAAGAGGAAACATGGTTTTTCGTTTTTCAGGGCGTATCCATTTTCGAAGCTTCTTCTTGCATGATTCCAGCGGGCCAATGGAGGCATCGATGTCGGTCATCTTGGATTGGTCCAGGGAGCGGTGACCGAAGTCAGCGGCCATCGCCTCACTCAGTTTTGTCCCATGGGTCTTAAGTATGTCGATAGCCCGGTCAAGTCGGTCGATTCTGGTTTCGGCAGACACAGCCCCTTCAGATAGGTATGCCTTCTTCTGGCGGTCAAGGACTGCCTGCATGTCTGCTTGTGTGGGTTCTGCATTACTCATGTGTGGCGCGTCCTTTTGGAATTGGTGGTTTGGCGATCGCTATTATTCTAGCAAATTAAGTTAGATCAGTGCTATTGGGTGGTTTTTACGTTGGGATTAGGGCTTTGGATTGTTTAGGTTTGGTGCGGGCCCTATTGAAGGTCTGTAGGGGTGATTGAGTAGATTAAGGCGTCGTGGCGTTTACCGTGGAGCCGCAGGCGATTTCTTGCACGTCCTTCGAATTGCGCGCCTGATGCTTCCGCGACAGCCTTACTAGCTGCGTTTCGGACAGACATGATGATTTCTATTCGTTGCAGGCCCAAGCTCTCGGTGCAGAAGTGGGCAAGGCCGATGGTGGCTTCTGTCGCGATGCCTTTGCCGGTGCTTGACGTTTTGATCCAGTAGCCCAGGTTGGCGATTGGGTGTTCGTCTATCTTGGTAACGCCGCAACCGCCGTGAAACACGGTTTCGTCCTTGCTAAAGATGCCAAAATTATAGGCGGAGCCGTCCCTCCAATTGGGTTTGATGGAGCTTAGCCACTCAGAAGCTTCGTTTATTTGGTAGTCAGGGTGGCACCAGGGCAGGAATTCAAAGACTTCCGCGATGGACTCTCTGGCTGCATGGAACAACAGTTTTTCGTCTGATGTTGAATATCGGCGAATCAAGAAGCGTTCTGTCAAAAAGGACAGCGGGATTGGTGTCGTTGTGCTCAACAGAATTCCTTAAGGGTTATGACGAGAACTTCTAGGTACTGCCAATAGGTACTGCCAATAGTTAGTGCTAATAGATAGTGCTAATAGATAGTGCTAACAGGTAGTGCTAATAAATAGTGCCAATAGAATAGATAGTGCCATCCTTATAAGTCGAGTTCTGCGTTTGCGCTACCGCGACGATAAATGATGCGGGCTCATGAACTTGTTGCCACTTGGGAGGCAGGTAAGTCCCTTGTTGGGCATCCTTCTTGATAAACCGACTATACGCTACCTGCGGTGATTTTCCCGTCAGATTGTTTACCCGTCAGATTGTTTACCAGAGACGCAGGCCAGTGTCTCGACTGGCGTGAAAAAAGTGTGTCTGAATATCCATACCCGAATAGCAATGCGATGCTGGTCTTCGTGCAGTTCAGCGCTGCGCCGCGCCTTGTGTAGTGGCTGGACATAGCGCTGGACATAGCGCTGATCAGAGCGCTGAGCGTTGTGGTGGCATTCTGGTAGAATATACCCGCGACGGAGGGTTCACTAACGCTGGTCAAAAGGCATGCCTGCAGTGATTGTGGGCACTGTAAAATAGGCGCTGTAAAATAAGCGGTACTAGATTACAGCCAGTTTTTTTGAGGAGGGCCCACGAAAGCTTTGGTCGCTTGGGAAGGTTGTGCGTGCGGTTATGCGTGTAAATGGTACTAAATAGGTGAAAGGGGATTAATCGTGCCGACTGCAATCACGTCCATCGAAGACATTGTTTCACAGATTAAGGATCCGCCGGATATAAGCCTGGATTGCTCTGTGGTCGATAAGGGCATCGACAACTATCATGTGGATGTGGAGGTTTCCCCAGCGTTTATGCGGCGAGTAAGGGAAGCCGTGCAACAAAACTTGAAACTGTTGGTGTCTGGTAAGCCTTTGATTTCAGGCAATGCTGAAATAATGCA
>JABIVN010000155.1 GCA_018667205.1 Gammaproteobacteria bacterium
CATGGCCCAAAGCATGAGAATCAAACAGGCTTCCTGTTCAAAATCCCTGATGACGACATAGGCGGACCTTTCAGGGGCATAGTTAGGGTTGGCATTCAACTGGATAGCCTGGTTTTCAAGTGCCAAGGCGGCGTTTGGCCGAACGATCGAAACGTAGATGGCATGCACCAGAATGATGGCGATGATCAGCGAAAAAAGCTGGTAGATAAATTCAATTGGTAATTTTTTGTTCATGGCATTCCTTAAAAAATACGCTTAATACCTAAATATCCACTGGAAATGTTACTGCGTTGTCGGCGCTGATTTCTTCGCTGGGTTGAAAGTTTTTGAATGCATCTCCGATATCTCGCGCTCGAAGGTTACCACTTTGTGGAGTTGGTTTAGCTGGACGGTCAGATGTTTGTTCCTCAGACTGGTCTGTAGGTTCGATGCGATTATCCTGGATTGAATCAATCTGACTCAAGTCTTCAGAAACAGGGGCAGGTTCCTGCTGATTTTCAGCAGCATTCAACGACAGGGCAAGTGACAGGGTCAATAAAGCTGCGAGCGTCATGGTGAAAAACATCGTGTTGCTGGTCATTCAACGAACCTGGCGATGCGGAATCCAACATCCGGTCTTGGATCCGATCCGTAGTCTCTGAAGGTCCAGCGGAGTTCGCTGAACCGGCCATGTGTGTAATTTGAACCTCGGATAACGTAATAATCCCCTTGGGTCGGTCCTAGCGGATCTACCAGGGTTTTCCTGTGTAGTTCGACCGAGTAGTAGTCGCTTATCCATTCCGAGACATTGCCTGCAAGATCAAAGATGCCCAGTTCATTAGGGGCATAGGTGCCAGAGGGCGCAGGTCCTCGAAAGTTATCGTTATAATCCTTGATGCTGTAAGGCACCATACTGGCGGCAGAAATATCCGCGTAGTTACCCGATCCGGCAGTAGGTGGCATAGTGTCGCCCCAGGGGAATCTGGTAGGTTGTTTCCCTGCAGCGTAACGCGCCGTCCATGCCCACTCTGCTTCAGTGGGAAGACGGTATCCGATGGTCACTGGGGACCTTAGCCGCCATTGGCCATCTTTCAGTGCATAGGCAACGGGCAGGCTATCTTTTTCACTGAGCCAATTGCAGAAGCGGATAGCGTCTTCCCATGAGACATTGACGACAGGTCTGTCTTCCTCGCTAAGCAGTGCCCGTCCCAACAACCCTGAATCGTGACCGGGATCAAATTGTTTGAATGCGTTATTGCTGATCTCCTGTTCACCAAGGTAGAAGGACCTTGTCAGTGACACATTTTTTTCTATTTCGTTTGATCTTCTGCCTGGTTCTCGGCGGCCCGCACCCATACTAAAGGTTTCGGGGATAATGAACCTGAGCGTTCCACCGACGGACGTTTTGATTTGTTGAGGAATAGATGAAACCCTGGCTGCCTCTTCGGTTAGCATGACGATGTTCAGTTGTTGGGGTAATCCTTGTTGCGGAATGACTTTTGTCTCATAGCTCGCATATCCGTCCAATTCGATGCGCAGGTCGTGAGCGCGTGCATTGAGTTCCAGCGTCTGATTCGCGTCACCCAGAGGGCGGTTGTCCACAAATAGCGACGCCCCGGGTGGTGTCACGGTGAGTTTTATCAGACCTACAATTGGTTTCAGGGAAAGATTAAGGCTGAGGTCCTGATCGGGGCTAACCGACAATGACCGTGTTTGGTTTTGGTAACCGGCTCGTGTTGCAACCAGTTGGTAGTTTTCGGCCGGCGCGAGCACGACTGAAAGAGGGGTCTGGCCGTAGTATTGACCTGAAATAGTCACATTGACCCCAGCGGGAGTGCTGACAATGTTCAGCATGCCGTCAGCTTTTTCCAATATCACTCGGTCCAACTCCCGGTGCTCCTGAGCCACCACTGCCAGTAACGATTCGAACACTTTATATCCGGTCTTTCTCAGCTGTAAGATCCGCTCACCTTTGATCACTTCCAGGACCGCAGGTGTCGTTCCAACTAACTGGTCATCGACATATATTTCAGTGTCATCTGGCGTGGAGTTGATTGAAATATTTGCCCACGCCGGCAGTAGCGAGACCTGCTCGGACTGAAACTGCCTTTTACCGGCAACGGTGATCACTTTTTGGGCAGGAAGGTATCGTGGATGGTTAACAAAAATGTCCCTTGAGCCCGCATCCACTTCGTTGATCGTAAGGGTGGTTTCGCCCACTAACACCTGATCAACAAAAACCTCAGCACCGGTAACTTGTGCTTCTTCATGCAGGGCGATGATTTCGACGATGCCCGGTAGTTTCCTGAGAGAGAAGCTGAAGTCCTGGTCGGGTTCTTCAGTCAGGTTGATCGTGTCGGTAAGTGGGTAGTAGCCATCTGCCTCCGCGTAGATGTCATACTCACCCCGTAGCATTAAAAATCTTTCGCCGAGTTGATAGGTTGGGTACCCGCTTAAAATCGTAAACGTTGTTTCTGCCGGGTCAAATTCGAACTTTACCGCCCTTGCATTGAACATGAACAACACGATGATAAGCAGCCCTGCAAACAGAGTCAGGACTGAAATCTTTGCCGGGCTTGGCTGGAATAGTGGTCTTTTTCCAGGAGCGCTGGGCCTGGAAAAGTCAGAGGGTTCTATAATCGTATTGTCGGATTCCCCCATTATCTGATTCTCTCTTTGCTGGCGATTTCCAGTATAGGTGGCGGTTTTCCGGCCAGTACCACGACGTCTTCGCGAACATCACGATACCCCAGTCGTTGGCCTACCACCGTGTAGCGTCCCGGTATGAGGTATACCTTCTTGCTGGTAATTTCCCCCAGGGCTGCGTGCCTACGAACAATAACGTCCGTCTTGCCATCGGAATTAATGGTGACGGGGATTTCAATTCTCGCGGTGGAAATAAGCCGCGCAAGGATATCGATATGATTCAGCAATTGGTCCGTCTTTGGCTGAGCTCTGGAGGCCAACCTGAGGGTCGCTGACGCTTCAGCAAGCCCAGGGTCACTCTGTAACAACGTTGGGTCACTCAGGAATTCTTGCAACTTTTGCTTTAGCGCCAGGCGCGACTTCGCGTAGACCAGCCCATTCACTGCAAATTCCAGCGAATCAGCGATTGAAAGAGCGGCTTCATACTCCCTTATTGCACCAGGCCAGTTTTCCGACGCGATGTGTTCAACGGCTTTTTTCTGGTGTCCAAGAATAATTTCGTTGCGTTCGGATTGCTCTATCTGCAGAAATCCATCGTCCGGCTCACTGGAATTAGGTAGGATATTTTTCGCCCGCGTGAAACCTTCGCGAGCTGCTCCAAAGTTATTATTAGAAATTGCCAGAAAGCCCTCTGACATGGCAATTTGAAAGTTTCGTTTTTGAATGGCGCCTTGAACCCGGGACATGCCTTTTTTGGCCGGTTGCCATTCGCTATCGATGTTGCTGGCTATTTTAAACGCTTTTTTTGCGTCATTTAACTCACCGTTACGCTCGAACACTTGACCTTGACGAACCAGTTCCTGAACCTCTCCCAGCGTTTCAGCGCGGCCCAGCTTGTGTCGTAAATCCTCATTGTCACGATCTATTGCCACGGCTATCGTGAAAGAAGTGAGCGCGGCTTCAACATCGCCTTTAAGCAGGGCGGCGTCTCCCCAGGCCGTGTGTTTTTGCAGTTCACTGGTGGCGCGGGATTGAAGCTGGCTCAGACTAGCGGACACGGCTTTATAATGGTCTAACGCGGATTGAAACTGTTTTTCGCGGTATAGATTATCTGCAGCATCCAGATCTGCGCCAATGTCCCCGTATTCAATGGGGCCCCAGAAAATCACGCCGGTATCCTCCAGTTCGAGTTGTTGCCGCAGGATACCTCGTGTGAGTTTTTCTCCCTGTTCCTGAAACATTTCAAGCCTTGCTGTCTCGAGTGGGGTAACAACAGGTTGTGTCTCTGGTATTGCGGTCGCTTCGTTGGCGGTCACCGCCGTGGCGCTGTTTTGTGAGGGTGTGTCCCCGGTTGGCGTATTCGTGGGCAAAAAAGCAAACAGTAAACCGGCGAAAAAGAGCAAAGAGGCGCCCGCGATTAGCACCCGTTGCAGGGGTATGGCCTGATCCTGGCGTTTACCGATAAGGTCAGGGGTGGTGGCAGTCGTCGCTTCCTGGACGGCGGCTGATCTTCGTGAAAAAGCGACGGAGTCTATTGTCGTTGAGCTACCTTCGAAATGATTCCCCAGTGATTCGCGCAACTCAAGAAGCGTGGTGGGGCGTTCAAACGGGGATTCGCTCAGCATAGCGCGAAGCTGTCGTTCAAGATGTGTATCGAGAGGCAAGTCGAGTTCTACGCCTTTTTCCCAGCGTTTGCCGGTGAGTACTCGAAATAACAGACAACCCAGCGAATAGATATCGTCATCAGTCCCCGGATCCCTGCCAGCCAAAACTTGCGGACTTAAATAGGCTTGCTCATCAGCAGGCTCGGTAGCGAAAGGCATCGCGAATCCAGTGATGTGGACGCCCCCCGATGTGTTGACCAGAATGTTCCCAGGGCACAATGTACCGTGCGTGATGCCAAGATGATGAGCATAGGTCAGAGCCCCCAATATTTGCTGGAGCAGGGGCCAGATGCCTGAGTCGTCAACGTTAAGAATTTGGCTATCCGTCAGATAGGGTTCGACCAGATATTGAATCCCGTCGTCGATGTCTGCTTCGACGATAAGGGAAATATTTTGGTGTACGAGGCCCCTCAGCAGGCTTACGCGTTTATTGACGGAGGACCAAGTATCGTCATCCAAGGGCGTTGTCATAAACCTGATCAATACCCGATCGCCAGTTTGGTTGTGCGTCGCAATCCAGGATTCAACAGAAGATGAGTCAAGATCTGGGGCCGACCTCTTACTCAGAACATATTGTTTCGGGAAGACTTGACCTTCCCGTAGTTGCAAATTCATTGACATGACCGATGATTAATACGATGCCTGACTATTGTACTTTTATTGCGCAGCTATTGTGACGGGATGCTGGTTTCCTGTGCGTAAATTTCCCGAAGAAGTTTTCGCCATTCGACATACTGCTCCTGGGCGGTACCGGTAAGTTCTATAGTCCTGCCTTCGATATCAAGCACATAAGGCGTGATTTCGGTGCCCAGAGACTGGCTCAGCTCTTGGAGGGATGCCGCATGAATTTCTGCCTCTTGGCGGCGCGCCAGCCCACTTTTGATCGCTGCAATTCCCCCGACTACGGCACCCGCTGCAGCAGCATCCGTTGCCCAGCTGTCGCCTTCACTGCCCGCCGCTATCCCCAGGGCTATTAATCCCACACCCGTTAAGAGTCTGGTCTTCGCCTGGCGCTGGACTTCCCGAAGGCGGATGGCCTCATCATAGGTGGCATGCCTCCATTCATCGTAGGATGGTTTCATCTCACGATAGAACTTTGAGTAATAGTCATCCAGGGTGTCAACAAACAGATATTCCTGCTCTTTAATGCGCTCGACTCGCCGCATCATGCTGTCTGTTTTTGCAGGAAGCTGGACGATTTCCACGAGGCCGCGTTTCGGTTGCTCCAGGTAGCCGGCAAATGCATCAGGCGCAAGGTCACTCGCGAAGTTCAGGTTGGCGACGGTTTTGATTTGCAGAAGTTGTTCCCGGGAGAGGCTTCCCCGCGTTTCAAGTAAATCGTTGGCCATCTCATTGTAAAGATCCTGAAATGGGTCTTCCTTTGCTTTCTCGTAAGAGAATCTGCTGGACCTGTCCTCGTAAGTCCGTTCAAACCAGACCTTGCCTCGTGCGTCGGTTGCACGCATTAGTACCTTTAGCATTTCGCCATCGGAATTGAGGATTTTCCCCTGCAGTTCCAGGTCTACGGATTTACTTGACTCAGGTGTTACGCGAACCGCACCCCAGTTACCTGTGAGCTCTAATGTGTCTTTCAGTTGGTATGAGATGTAGCTTGACTCGGCACGACGAACATCGGGGACAATGAGTTCTTTTTTAATGGTTTCAAGATCAGCAGGGATGTTCGGGTCGAGCGGCAGGATGCCAATGTCCAAAAGCTCATCAAAGGGGATGGGTTCTGCCGCCTGTGTTGCTGGCGTGGAATTCGAGGTGACAACTTGGGTCGTCTCGCAGCCGGAAATGATGATCATGAATAGCATCAGCAGACTAGCGTTCATAAAGGTTCGTTTTTTCATACTGGGTTCCTGGCTAACCGAATCATTTATAAACCGGCCTTGTATTTTTTATATTCATCCCACAACTTTGCGCGTAGGTCTGGGTCTGTCTCGGCCGCCGCGGCTTCACGTAGCTGTTGGGCAACAATGTCATCGCCCTGGGGGCTTGGTATGTCTTCGGGTACTGGCGGCGTCGCGCCTTCGGTTTTTGCTACCTCGCTGCCCTCTGGCATCCTGCCATTTTCTATAACGTCAGGGATGCCTGGCTCAAGCCGTTCATTCTCGTTTTCTTCAAAGATTCCCGACCCCTGCTCTAGTCCTTTGCCACCCAGCACCGCAACGCCGGGTACATTTTCCGCAGATGTCGGCGGTGGTGTGCTGCCCAATACTTCGTTTCGTGCATCAAGGATGGTACCTTCAAATATGGCAATAGAATCGTCAAGTGCTTTGTCAAGTTCACTGCCACCGATACCGCCTGCGCCGCGCGGGTAAGCGGCCTGCTCACCACCGGCTGCCTGGCCATCCTGTTGACCAGACTCAGCTCCTGAAACTGCTTCGCCCTGCCGTTTCATTTGATCAAACTCTGGCAGTTGGATACGGGAATCAAAAATTGCATCTGTGGCAATGACAATGGCAACGTTGGCCTCGTTCAAGGCTTTTTCGGCCTCTAGGATTGCACCTTCCTGAGCTGTGCCTTCAAATATGTCGCTGATGTCCATTAAATCCTGACCGGCGAAGATGACAGAAACCCTTGCTCTGGCCAGGGCTTTTTCAGCTTCGGCAAGTTCTGCTTCAGTTTCTGCCGTTTCAAGCGCTACGCCCGCCGCCTGGATGGCTATCCCTGCTTTTTCCAGTGCCTCGTGTGCAGCCTGAATGTCCTTAGCAATGTCCCCCGGGTATTCACTGCCGGCACTATCGCCGTTGGAACTTTCAATGCCGGTTTCAGACTGTTCACCGCCAGCTTGAGCGTTTGGTCCGTTCTCTGTTGATGTATCGCCATCACCTTGAGCGGGAGATCCATCTTCCATCAACCTATCGTCTTGAGCCTGCGCGCCGTTTTCGATCGCCATGTCATCTGCTTCGGTTGATTCTGGGCGACTCGCTTGTTGACTAGAAGGCGGCAAGGCGGCGCTATCCTCATAGGTCTCTGAATCGGTCTGGTTTGGGTTTTCACTGTCTGGAATTAACGGGTCCCATTCCCCTCCAGTTGGTGCTGGTAGCTGTTGCGCAGTCTCTGATACCTGTTCGCCAGCTTTTTTCAGGGTTTGTGCTGCCTGTTGCCTCGCCTGTTCCGGCGACGCTTGCTGCTGTTCACTCCCTGATGGCGACGACTCGCCTGTTTGTTGGCTCTGGGGTGGTGAGTTGGAGGGCGCTGATGGCGCTGAGGGCTCTGATGGAGCTGAGGGTTCTGAGGGCGCTGAGGGCTCTGATGGCGCTGAGGGTTCTGAGGGCGCTGATGACGCTGAAGGTTGCGAAGGCGGAGTTGAACTCGAGGGCGACGATGACGGAGGGGGAGTGGTGGGCGGCGGTGAAGACTGTTGTGGCGACTCGCAGGCAACAAGCACGAAAGCGATCACCAGCGTCAGGGTGCAATAAGTCAATAACGGGCCGATTAGTCTCATAAAAATTCTCTTGATGTCATAAATATTGTCGCCTGCTGAAGCTGAAGCTTAACTGAATAGCTGAGTGTAAAGCTGTAATTACAACCTATAGGAGCCGGTGTGGTCATGAAATGTTCAATTGAGTCGGACAAATTGTCCATCGTTGCGCTAAAAATGTACACGTGAAGACTTCTGGGCATCCTTGGTCGGTGCGAGTAGGATTGGGAGGTACACAAATTCACAGGGGTTAGTGTTGCAATTTCGAGCCTTGTTAGGAC
>JABIVN010000156.1 GCA_018667205.1 Gammaproteobacteria bacterium
ACGTTCGTATTTTTTTGCGGAGTTGTAGGTAGGTTCCACCATCGCCACTGCGCCAAAAGACTTCTGCCTCTGCAACTCAGTTACCTCGCCATAGGTTGTTGACCTCTGCCGAGGCGTCCGGCCAATGCTACGGATAATATCTTCCATCTCTTCTGGCGACGTTTCCTGACCGTGGGCCGCACCGGCCGCGCGGGTGATCGTTTCGTTCATCAGGGTACCGCCCAGATCATTAACCCCTGCCTGCAGGCAGGCTCTGACTCCCTCGTGGCCAAGTTTGGTCCAAGACGCCTGGATGTTCTTAAACAGCGGGTACAGCACCAGCCGAGAGATCGCATGAATCAATATTGCTTCCCGAAAGGTCGGACCTTTCCTCGCCCGGCCTTTCAAATAGATCGGAGATTCCATATGGATAAACGGCAGAATGACGAACTCGGTAAAGCCGCCGGTCTTTTCCTGCAGAGCACGGATACGCAGCAAGTGACGGGCAACATGTTTGTACTGTTCCATATGCCCATACATTATCGTCGCGGTGGTGTTAAAGCCTTGCCCATGCGCCGCTTCCATTACCTCGAGCCACTGCGCTGTATTAATCTTGTCCGGGCAAAGCGTCGCCCTGACTTCATCGTCCAGAATTTCAGCTGCTGTACCAGGCAGTGTGCCAAGCCCTGCTTCTTTCAACTGGCCAAGAAACTCTGAAACCGGTATCCCAAGCGTCTTCGCCCCCTGCCAGACTTCCAATGGCGAGAAAGCATGAATATGCATATCAGGATTAACCTGCTTGATGGACTGGCAGATATCGATATAAGTCTGGCCCGTGTATTCAGGATGTATCCCACCCTGGAGGCACACCTCGCTGGCGCCCCTGTCCGAGGCCTCTTTTGTCCGCCGCATGATTTCTTCATGGGAAAGGTCATAGGGTTTGCCGCGAAGGTTCTCGCTCATTTTACCTTTTGAGAAAGCACAGAACTGGCACTTGAAGTAACAAACATTGGTGTAGTTGATGTTTCGATTCACACAGTAGGTAACTTCATCGCCTGCGACCTGTTTACGCATTTGATCTGCCGCTTGGCAGACAGCCGTGTAATCATGACCCCTTGCTTTAAACAATCGAACAATGTCCTCTTCAGACAAGCCCCTACCGGATTTTGCCTTACTAAGAATGTCCGCAAGATCTGCGGAGGGACCCTGCTTTGCGATTGCAGTTACCCGTGCGAGATCAATCTCTGGCGGATCTTCAACCGCGCCTGCTGCCCAGTTTTCAGTTCGAGCAAAGCCCGCCCCGTCTATCGCCAGCAGGACCAACGGTTCAACAACGTGATCAACCCACCGAGGTAAATCATTCGCATACTCAGGGTACAAAGCTAGGCGTTCAATCAAAAGCTTCCCTGCTCCTGCGGTCTTATCCGCAAGGTCCGTTAAATGTGGCCAGGGTGCTTCCGGGTTCACAAAGTCAGGTGTTACAGGAGAGACACCGCCCCAATCATTAATACCAGCAGCGACGATCTGCTCAAAGATACCAGGGCTAAGATTCGGCGGTGCCTGAATATTCATGCTTGCCCCAAAAATAATCCGTGCCAGCGAAATAGTCCAGAGCAGCTCGTTCATGTCGGGCTCTGGCGCATTGACCATCAGTGTTTCGGCCTTGGCTCGAAAATTCTGGATGATGATTTCTTGGATATGGCCATGGGGTTCGTTCGCATCACGCAGTGCCAGCAGTGATTCAACCCGTTCGTAGCGAGTTTCTCCAATGCCAATAAGGATGCCCGAGGTAAAGGGTACTTTTGCTTCACCCGCCAGCCTTAGTGTTTCAAGGCGCCGTGCCGGCACCTTATCGGGAGACCCGTAATGAGGCATTCCTTTTTCAGTTAGTCGATCAGACGCACTCTCAAGCATTATTCCCATAGAGATGGACACCTTACGCATCTCTGCCAACTCATCGGCCGCCATCAGCCCGGGATTAAGATGTGGGAAAAGTCCCGTTTCATCAAGCACCATTTGAGCCATATCGCGAAGATAGGAAAGCGTTGAATCCTGTTTCAGCGACTTAAGCCCGTCCCTTGCCGCTTTGTAACGCAACTCGGGCTTGTCACCCAGAGTGAATAAGGCTTCTTTACAACCCGCTTTGGCTCCATCCTGAGCAATCTTGAGTACTTCATCTGGCGTCAGATAAGGCGCTTTTAGTTTTCTCGGCACCTGGGCAAACGTACAGTAGTGACAGACATCTCGACAAAGGTGCGTCAGTGGAATAAATACCTTGCGAGAATAAGACACCGTGTTCTGATGGCCAGCATCCCGGATGGCTCCTGCAA